>JAICVT010000093.1 GCA_025935235.1 Ktedonobacterales bacterium
AGTCCATGCGGGACACACGCAGCGCGCGCGGGACGCGCGCGGCGGCGATCGGTAAGATCGTGCGCTCGGAGTCGCATGTGCGCTACACCTGCCAGATCTATGGTCCCGGCGAGACCAGCGCGCCGCCCAGCCCCAGCGACTACGCCTTTGGCTCGTTCGTGCGTATCCCTTTGCGCGCGGGCGCCGCCCAGCCCGACAGCCTGGCGCCCGCCCCCGGCGACGTGGCGGACGACGCGCCCGGCGCAGGCTGGGCGATTGGGCTGATCTACGACACGATCCTGCTGAACCCAGCCTTTGGCGCGCTAGGGCCGCGCCTCTCGAACGATGAGCAGGTCGAGCTGTTCTCGCCAGACTACGTGGTCGAGCGCGCCGTGCTGGTCTCCATCCTGCTGTTGGGCGCCGCCTCGGCTGGCCGCGCGGGCGGCGTCGGCGGCGATGGACGCGCGGCCGGGGCGCAGATAGCGCATGGCGTGCCAGCGCTGGCGCCTGACCTCGGCGCGGTGGTCAGCCCGCTGGGCGACGACGCGATTCGCGCGTTCCACTTCTATAGCGATGAGCCGCGTGGCAAGCCCTATCTGCACATGGGCTACCTCCCGCACGCCGTAGCGCAGGACAATCCGCTGCTGCCGATGGCCATCTTGCGCGTCATCGAGCGGCTCGAAGCGCTCTTCCCGGAGCAGCGGGCGCTGCTCTCGATCGTCAAGCGCAACTTCGCCTGGCGGCTGAAGGTGCAGTCGGCGGGCTGATCGGGCGTGGAAAGATGTGAGTGGGCGTGAGCGGGTAGCAGTTGGAGAGGCGCGGAGATGCAAGCAGGAGATGAGCGGCGCCAGCCGCCAGCCGCTCCCGTGGGGATCACCAAAGGCCCCGGCGAGACCATCCATGAGTACACCTTTATCTCGCGCGACGACCTGCGCCTGCTGAAGAACGGCGAATACGTCTACTACGAGCTGGAAGGCGGCGCGACGGATCATCTGGATGTGCGAGGGCAGCCGCGCCGCGTGCTGGGGCGCATCCTGCGGCGCGATCCCGTGCAGCTCTTCCCCGATACCTTCCTCTCGGAGCCGGGCGTGTCGCCATCGCAGGTGGCGGCGCTGGTGGGCTACGACCAGCGCGCCAGCGATCTCTTCGAGATGAGCGTAGCCATCATGGGCTACTACGATTCCGCGCTCGGCTCCTTCGTCAATCCGTGGATCCCGCCAAGCTCCGGCACGCCGATCTATCTGGCCGAGGACGCCTGGCTGGCGGCGGTACTCTCGCGCAAGCAGCCGCACACGGCGGGCAGCGCGCTGGTCGGCTCGCTGCTGACACGGCCAGAGAGCGCCACGCCGATCGTGCTGGATGTCAAAGACCTGGTCAGCACGCATCTGGCGATCATCGCCAGCACCGGCGCGGGCAAGAGCTACCTCGCCAGCGTGATCGTCGAGGAGCTGATGCGCCCCTACAACGGCGCCGCCGTGCTGGTGATTGATCCGCATGGCGAGTATAGCGCGCTGCAAGAGATGGCCAACCATGCCGAGTTCGCCGACAGCGAGTCAGCCGCCCGCAACGGCGCGCGCCACCCGCGCTATCAGGCGAACACACGCGTCTACAAGCACGATCAGGTCAAGGTGCGGCTCTCGACGCTGACGCTGGGCGATCTGCGCTACCTGCTGCCCAACATGACCGATAAGCAGCACTACTTCCTGGGGCGCGCGTACGATAGCCTGCACAAGGGCGCGGGCGAGCGGCATTGGTCGGCGGACGAGCTGAAGCGCGCCGTTACCGATGTGGCAGCGCGCGCCAACGATGAGAGCGGCGACGATAGCGGCAACAGCACGGTCGCGGCGCTGCACTGGAAGATCGATCAGCGCTTTGGCGAGAACAATATGGTCTTTGATGTCCACGAGCATCTGCCGCTGCGCGAGGCGCTCAAGCCGGGGCAATGCGCGGTGCTGCAGCTCAACGAAGTGGACGAGCGCGACCAGCAAGTGATCGTGGCGACGCTGCTGCGCCGCATCTACAATGCGCGGGTGGGTACTGAGCGCGGCAAGTGGCCAGAAGGTCACGAGCAACATCTGCCCTATCCCGTCTTCGTGCTGATCGAGGAGGCGCACCATTTCGCGCCACACGGCGACGAGGTGGTCTCGACGCGCATCCTGAAGCAGATACTGGCCGAGGGACGCAAGTTTGGCGTGGGCGTCGGACTCATCAGCCAGCGCCCCGGCAAGCTGGACGCCGATGTCCTCAGCCAATGCCTGACCCAGTGCATCATGCGCATCGTCAACGAGGTGGATCAGAAGAGCGTCGGCGCGGCGGTGGAGGGCGTGGGGCGCGAGCTGCTCGACAACCTGCCCGCGCTCTCGAAGGGGCAGGCGATCATTGCGGGCGCGGCGGTCAATACGCCCGTCATCTGCCGCGTGCGCCAGCGCATCACCCCGCACGGCGGCGAGAGCAAAGACGCCCCTGCCGAGTGGCGCAAGTACCACAGCCCAGACGCCGCCGCCGAGCGCGAGCGCGGGGACGCTATCCTCCATCGCAATACCAAAGACTTTAGCCCCTACAAAAGTGATCTGTAGCCGACGAAGCGCGCCAGAGAGAAAGGATGCCACGGATGGGAGCAGCGCGGCGGTTGATGGGCGCTCTGGCGCTTGTGGCAGTTGTCGCGCTGGGCCTCTCCGCCTGTGCCACCCGCGCCACTGGCGCGCAGGCCAGCGTCACGCCGACGCCGCCAGTCACCGCGCCGAACGCGACGCTGGCGATACCGACCGTGACGATTCTGACTGGCTCGCCGTGGATTCCGCTCGCCTCGACCTCGAATGCGGACCTGATCGCCGCCGCACGCGACACGCTGCCGCAGAATTTCCAGGGCGGCGATAGCTTCGACATTACGGCGAGCAGTCCGGCGGGGACGCCCGCGCTGGTGCGGGCGCTGCGCAATAGCGAGTTCCCGCACCTCAACGATGTTGCTGTCGTGCCATTCCTGGTGGGCAGCGGCTCGGTTGATGTCGCGCTTCAACTGAATACGACGGACACGGCGTTCCAGTCCGCGGGCATGTTCGCTGGCAGCGAGCGGTCACAGGGCGTCATCTGGGCCTATACCAAGGCGCAAGCGATAAGCGCGCTTGCCGCTCAGCGCCACGTCGCGCTGGCGGCAGGATTTCAGCCCATCCTGGTGTACTGGACCGTGAATGCTGAGGACATCGAGACCGGCGCCATTACCTGGAATGCCGGACTGATGGGGCCGAGCGATCCCTTTTGGCTGCTGCGTGGGGCCAATGGCGTCTACTACATTCTGGCGAACAACGGGCGCATCTACGCGCTGAGCGAGATGCCGCTGCACACACTGCCGCCGAGCGGCTACTGAGCGCGCCTCACTCCGCCGCGATCTGCGCATCCGCTGGCAACTGAACCATCGCGGCCAGACCATCCACGTCGCCGATGATGCGCGTGGCATGCCCTTTGCCGGTCGTGTCATCCAGCAGGGCGACGCTGCCGGGGCCAAAGCGCCGCGTCTCGCCGTCGCTGACGGTCACTTCCCACTCGCCCGCCAGACAGAGGAAGAGCTGGCGCGCCGGGGTTGGGTGTGGCTCGCCATACCAGCCCGCGGCGGGCGCCAGGAAGGTGATGCGCGTGGCGGGCGTGAACGGCGCCGTCGCCATCGGGGCCGCGGGCGGCGCGAACGCTGTCATCCGCATGGCGATCTCCGCCGAGGCGAAGTGCGTCTCGCCCGCCTCATCGCTGTAGATGCGTGTATAGCGCATGCTCATCTCCTTTGCTCCCATACGGTGCGGCGCGCTATTTCGGCTGCTCGACCAGCGTGTACCATTGCGGCGTCGGGCCGTCCGTAGAGATCGTCGCGGTGACGGTGAGCGTGCGGCCAACATCGCTGGCGGCAAGTGCTGTCTGAAAGCGATTCATCGAGCCGCCAGAGTGGACACAGGTCACCGTGGCCGATTGCCCCTCCACGCCGATCTCCACTGTCGCCTGGACAGGCGCTGGGCTGGCGCAGCCGAAGATGATGGTGACCTGCGCGGCGGATGAGAGGGTGAAGTGGCCCAGCGTCATCGTACTCGACGCGATGGATCCGCCAACGGACGAACCAAGCACCGATGGACCGCCCAGCGCAGAGCCATCTGGAACCTGGACGACGGCGACCCAGCCAACATCTGGTGTGAGCGCGGGCAGATGCGCCGCTGGCGTCGCGCTCGCGCCAGCCAACCCGCTCGCCTGGACGGTGGCGTTGGCGGCTGCCGTCGCGGTGGCGAGCGCCGCCCTGGGTGGCGGGGGCATCACGCCAAAGGGCGCGCAGGCGGACAGCCCAACGAGCATCGAGGCGAGTAGCAAGCCTGGCAGGAGACCGAGCCTGAGCCGCTGGCGCGATTGCCACATGGCGAGAGCACCTCGTACTTGATGTAACCACTGATCTAGAATCACGCGGCAGAGCGGAAGTATCTTCGCTCCCTCCGTGTCTGAGACCAGTATACGCCGTCTCGTTGCACAGGCGCCCCGGTTGATGCGGGCGGCGCGAGCTAGACGAGACTGTGTATGATAGTACGCGGCGTGTCAACCGATGCGCCTTCTACTGTGCCTATCACGCACGTTGTCTGGTACACCGAGATTGGAGAAGAGCGTGTGGCTACGGACGCTATGACCCGTCAACAATTGTTCCTCGAACGCGCACTGTGGCGCTCGATGGAACCGCTGGCCCCGGTACACATCAATACAACGGTTCATCCAGAGGATCAGATGCTGACCTTTGCCGAAAAGCGAACAAGGTCGAGCGATGTCGCCCTTACGGGGTATCACGAGGTCGCGCTGCAGCAACTGCGCACGAACCTTCAGCTCATGGACTGGAGGTTCGGTGATGTCTCGGACGTCGGGCCAATCCTGGACTTTGCGAGCGGTTTCGGGCGCATGATTCGCTTGCTGGTCGTGAGCGTGCCGAAGTCAGACATCTGGGTCTCAGACATCCAGGCGGATGCCGTCGCCTTTCAGCAGGAACAGTTTGGTGTGCATGGTATCGCCTCCACCACAACTCCAGAAGAATTCGAGCCTGGGCGCACATTCAATTTCATCTCGGTAGCCTCGCTCTTCTCGCACTTGCCAGATGATTTGTTCACTCGGTGGCTCGTTAAACTGTATAGCTTGCTCAATCCGGGTGGGCTGCTTTGTTTCAGTGTCCATGACCAGGTTCTGCTGGGCGAGGTTCGCGCCCTGCCTGAGTCGGGCATCGACTTCGATCACACGAGCGAGAACGATGCGCTCGATACATCCGTCTACGGGACGACCCATGTCAGCGAGGCATACGTCCAGCGCGCCGTCCAGCGGGCCAGTGGCTCATCGGCCTTCATTCGCATCAAGCGCGCACTCGCCTATGAGCAGGACATGTACATTCTTCAGAAAGGCGAGGCATCCGCTGCGGCGCCTTTCCGCTTCGAGTACGGCCCATGGGGCTGGGTGGACCAGGCCAGGATGACGCAGCCCGGGCGTCTCTTCCTCTCCGGATGGGCGGCAACTGTTGATACCGAGACCTCCATCACGTCTGTCGAAGTGCGGCTGGATGGCAAACTCGCGCAGGTGTGTATGCCAAACTTCCAGCGAGATGATGTCCGCGCGCATTTCGGCAATGACGCCTTTGGTTTCGCGATTTCGGACAGTTCCGGCACGACACGGATAGCCTGCGACTCCGAGGCGTTCAGCGGCTGCGGCTGGGAGTGCCACGTCCCGTGCGACGCGACCAATCCTGGCCACTTTCTGGAAGTGACAGCAGTGGCGAGCAATGGCTGGCGCTGCCCGCTGTATCTCGGCTCCATCGAGAACGCTCTGAATTAGCGCGCGAGCTTGCCTGGCGTCACCCAGCGACTCCCTGGGTGCGAGTGGGTTGGCGAGTTGCTCCACGCTACCACATGCTCCCTGCCACACCTGACTCTCAGATCAGAGGGCCAGGTGTGGTATCCTTCAGGCTGGTCGCGACCTCACCCCCCAGCCTCCTCTTCCACAGGGCGAGGGGGAGTTGGCGCGGCGGAACTGAGACAGGCGAGAGACCCTCCGGACACGGCTCCGGAACGGTACGATGATGTACACACAACGACGGAGCGATCCACATGGCTGATAGCGTCATAGACCACACCAAACACACGGCGGCCCATAAACGCAAGGAAGGGCCGCAACCCTCCGCGCTCGACCTCTACAACATTGATCATCTGCTGAGCGAGGAAGAGCGGATGGTGCGTGACACTGTGCGCTCTTTCGTGCGCGAGCGCGTGCTGCCGATCATCGGCGACCACTTCGAGGCGGGCACGTTCCCGCGCGAGCTAATCCCGGAGATCGCGCGGATGGGGCTGCTGGGCATGCACCTGGAGGGCTACGGCTGCGCCGGGCTGAGCGCCGTCTGCTATGGTCTGGCCTGCCAGGAGCTGGAGTACGGCGATAGCGGGCTGCGCTCCTTCGTGTCGGTGCAGGGATCGCTGGCGATGTTCCCAATCTGGGCCTATGGCACGGAGGAGCAGAAGCAGCGCTGGCTGCCGAAGATGGCGCAGGGCGAGGTGATTGGCTGCTTCGGGCTGACCGAGCCAGACTTCGGCAGTAATCCAGCGGGGATGCTGACGCGGGCGGTCAAGGACGGCGACAGCTACGTGCTGAACGGCACGAAGATGTGGATCACCAACGGCAGCGTGGCTGACCTGGCGGTCGTCTGGGCGCGGGCCGAGGAAGGCATTCGCGCCTTCCTGGTGGAGAAGGGAACGACGGGATTCAGCGCGAGCGATGTGCATCAGAAGCTCTCGCTGCGCGCCTCGGTGACCTCGGAGCTGCACTTCGAGGACTGTCGCATCCCGGCGGAAAATATGCTGCCCGGCGTGCGCGGCATCCGAGGGCCGCTCTCGTGCCTGGATGAGGCGCGCTACGGCATCGCGTGGGGCGCCAATGGCGCGGCGATGGCCTGCTATGAGGCGGCGCTCGACTACTCCAAGACGCGCGTGCAGTTTGGCAAGCCGATTGGCGGCTTTCAACTGACCCAGCGCAAGCTGGCGATCATGGCGACGGAGCTGGTGAAGGCGCAACTGCTGGCGCTGCAACTCGGTCGGCTGAAGGATGAGGGGCTGGCGCATCCTGTGCAGGTGTCGCTGGCCAAGCGCAACAACGTGCGCGAGGCGCTCAACACGGCGCGCGAGGCGCGCAGCGTGCTGGGCGGCAACGGCATCACGCTGGAGTACCCGATCTCGCGCCACATGAACAATCTGGAGTCGGTCTTTACCTATGAAGGCACCGACGACATCCACACGCTGATCCTGGGCCAGGCCATCACCGGGCTGAACGCCTTCAATTGAGGGCGCGGCCCCCGCCCCCAGCCCCCTCTCCCACAGGGAGAGGGGGCGTTTGGTTTGTGAGGGGGCCGCTCCGCGCTAGCCTTGCTGTGATGGTGGCGGCGCGGCGTCGGCGTCGGGTGGGGTGGTCAGGCGCTTCTCGAAGCGGCGATAGATGGCGCGGGCGCGCGCGGTGACGCGCCCATTGGCGTCGTGGCAGACGCCCTCGACGAAGAAGAGTTGCTTGCCGCCGCCCTGCACGTTGGCCTCGAAGGTCAGCGGCGCGTCATAGGCTGGAAGCTCGAAGGTCACGTCGAGCGAGACCGTGACCTGTGGGCGGCGGCCATCGGCCAGCGAGGCGACAGCGGCGCCGGTGACGATGTCGAAGATGTACGCCTGCACGGCGCCCGTCACCGCACGCCCGCCAACGCCCGCGCCGCGATGGTGAGCGCCCGGCTCGAAGACGCAGATGGCATGGCCATCGGCGCTGTGGCTGATGCGCGCGCCCATCCAGCGCAGAAAAGCGCGCTGGTTCCAGTATTCGTAGAACGGCTGGTCAGGGCTGGGCGCGTTGGCGGCGTCGGCGTCATCGGCGGGAATGTCCGCCGCGCTGCGATCACTCTCATCCGACATCTAGCGTGGCTCCTCTCCGAGCAGGCGGCGTGTGGCGAGCCAGGCGGCGGGCAGCAGCAGCGCGGCGGCGGCCAGCTTCAGCGCGTCGCCGATCACGAACGGCGCCAGCCCCAGCGCGATCACCTGCCCCCAGCCGACGAAGCGCGCCAGCCAGAGCAGCCCGCAGGCGTAGATGGCGACCTCGCCGACCAGCATCGTCGCGACCGACGAGCCGAGCGAGCGGGTCCAGCCGCGATCTGCTAGCCAGCCGACGACCAGCGCCGCCAGCGCGAATCCGGCGAGATAACCATAGGTGGCGATGCCCGGCACGGCAGCGAAGACGGGCAGGCCCGCGACGCCCGCCAGCAGATAGAGCGCGACGCTGGCCAGGCCACGCCGCGCGCCATAGGCCGCCGCGAGCAGCAGCACGACGAAGGTTTGTCCGGTGATCGGCACCGGCGTGAAGGGCAGCGGGATGATGACCTGCGCGCTGAGCGCGAGCGCGACGACACCGATGATGGCCAGCGACGTCTCGCGCGCCGCCAGCGCCAGCGGCGATGAGGTCGGGCGCGCGTCGCCGCGCGCGCCACGGGCCAGGATAACATCAACCAGCGCGCCGCGCCGGGAATCGTGCGAGAGCATACGGTGAATGTCCTCCATGTATCGGGTACGATGAGACACAACTGTCGTCCAGTATAGCGTATCTTCGCGGCGACGCGCCCCCTCCCCCAGCCCCTCCCCCGCCGAGGCGGGCGAGGGGAGCTATGGGCGCCGTTGGCTGGCGTGTCTGGCGGGCAAAATCCGTGGGCCAGAGGGTGGCTAGCCGAATCCCAGTCCGCGGAGGCGGACTTTGCGGCCCGCCAGAGCCTCCCAGGCGCGGTTTCAACCGCCAGCCGCCTATTGTTCAACCCGCGTCTATCGCAGTCTCCGGCGGCTCACTCTCATGTGGCGTTCACAGGCTCCTCATGCCGCTTTCATCACTCCTGTGTACACCGTGCTATATGTCCCACTCCGCTTGCCGTAAGGGTTGCCAGCGCTTAGTATGCCTGTGCGGATCATGTTCAGCGACCGGGCGGTCGCGCCCGCGCAATAACCAGCCAGCGACGTAAGCATGAGACATAGCACGAGACACCCGCCAGAGTGGCAGGAGAGCAGGTAGAGGAGACGCACGCGATGGGCAGGGACTCCCGAGGTTCATACGATGACGAGCGGTATGGCGGTGGCGCCCCGCGTGAGAATCCCTATGGGCGACCCAGCCGCGCCTCGGGTGAACGCTCCGTCCCGCCGAACACTCCCAGCCACTCGGGTGGCCCCGCGCGCGGTCGAGGCGCGCCCTCCGATCCGCGCGGCGGCCCACGCTCCGATCCCAATGCGCGGCGTGGCGGCGCCAGCGGCGGCCTGATCCGCCCGGCTGGCCCGCAGGATGATGGCCACAGCGCGGGCTACAGCGCGCCGCGCCGCGCCAGCCGCCCGGATGACACGCCATCGCGTGGCTACCGCTCGGATGGTGGGCGCCCATCGCGTGCGCCGCGCGGCGATGACGACGAGGGCGACTACTCCGCGCATGATCGCTCAATGGGCACGCGGGCGCGCGACTTCTCGCGCAGCATGTCGCGCCAGCTCAGCGCGATGATGCAGACGGCGCGCGGGGCGATGCGCGGCGGGCGGGGCGATGGACGCGACATGTCGGGCTACGCGCCATCGGCTGCGATGGGCGCGGTAGGCGGCGCGGGGGCCTCCACCGAGGCGACCCAGGCGGCCTTCCGGCGCTCGCGGCTGCGGCTGCGGGCGCGCAAGTGGCGGCTGGGGCGGCAGAATCCGCACGCGATGTGGTTCGCCATCGGGTTCGCGCTCTCGGCGGCGCTGATCGTGTCGCTGCTGGGCGCTGGCGCGGGCGGCGGATTCTACGCGCTCAGCTACTACAATCAGCATCAGGGCGACATCGCCAGCGTCGCCGACTCGGCCGCGCTGGGCAGCACGACGATCTACGACCGCAACGGCAACATCCTCTACACCGTGCCGAAGTCCACTGGCGTCAATATCTATCTGGGTTACGACAAGGGCGACATCGGCTCGAGAGTGGTGAATGCGACCGTCGCGACCGAGGACCATACCTTCTGGGATTCCACCAACATTGGCATTGATTGGTCCAGTCTGCTGCGCTCGGCGCTCTCGGATGCGAGCAGCGGCGGCGCGGCCCAGGGCGGCTCGGGCATCACGCAGCAGCTCGTCAAGCGGCTGATCCTGCACGACCCGTCCAAGAGCATCCAGCGCAAGATCAATGAGGCGATTCTCTCGATTGGCATCACCACAAGCGGTACCTATCCGAAGTGGAAGATCCTCGAGATGTATCTGAACACGATTGACTACTCTGATGGCAACATCGGCATCGAGGCGGCGGCGGAGAACTACTTCGGCCTCCAGCCGATCAAGGACGCCACCAAGTGCGGCGGCGTGACGTTCGCGAAGCCGCACACCTGCTGGGCAAACCAGCAACTCGACTGGGCGCAGGTCTCGATGCTGGTGGGCATCCCAAACTCGCCGACCGCCTACAATCCCGCGACGTTCAGCTGCGAGGCGCCCAACGGCAAGACGCTGGCGCAGGCCTGCCCCGACAGCTCATGGGATAACCCCTGCATTGGCGATCCGAGCAACCTGACCAACGCGAACTGTTGGCCCGATGGCTTCGGGAATCCTAAGTATCATTATTCCAGCAATGGCCACGAGTGGCTTTCGTACCGCCGCGCCTCGGTGGTGTTGAGCAGCCTGGAGACCTACGGCTACATCAATGACGCGACATTCCATAGCTCGTTACAAGAAGTTCACGACATCCTGCTGAACCACAAGGTCGGCTCGCATCTGGGTGGCACGGCGGCCTCCACCTTCGGCGTGACGAAGCTCGCGCCGCATTTCGTGGACTATATCCTGAACGAAGTGCTGCCAGCGCCCCCGTTCAACATCCAGGATCCGCAGGCCGAGGGCATCAAGGTCTACACGACGCTCGACCTCGCTCTGGACGAGTACGCCATCACGCGGGCGCAGTACTACATTCTGAAGCCGCACACGTTAGAGTGGCCAAACTACGCGGGCGGCTGTGGGAGCTGTACACAGCCGCCGCTATCGGTCACCGCGAACATTCACAACACGGCGGAAGTGGCGATTGATCCGCATAACGGCGACATTCTGGCGATGGTTGGCTCGGTGGACTACACCAGCCGCGACCCGAAGGTCAACGGCTTCTTTAACGTCGCCACATCCCCCAACCGCTCGATGGGTTCAGCCACCAAGCCGCTGGTCTACGCGACCGCCTTCCAGATGGGCTGGGACCCCGGCACGATCTTGCAGGATTCGGGCGTCTGCTACCCTGACCAATCGGGGGACACGTCTGGCGGGAAGCCCACGGCGGACTTTGCGGCGCCAGGCTGCCAGCCGGGGCGGTATGTGCCGCACAACTATGATCAGAACAGCTTCTCGGGCCACATTCCGGCGCGCTACGCGCTGGCCAACTCGCTGAACATCCCGGCGACCGAGACGATGGAGTTTGTCGGCGCGACACCCTCAACGTCCGATGCGTTCCTGGCTGAGGCGCAGCGCATGGGCGTCACCTCGCTGACCAAGGGAGCGATGGGTCCTTCGACGGCGCTCGGCACGCAGGACATCTCGCTCTTGCAGTTGACCAACGCCTACGGCGTCTTTGCCGACCAGGGCAAGCATGTGCCGCCGCGCTCCGTGCTGGAGATCGTGGACGCTTACGGTGTCGTGCGCTACAAGGCGCCGGACCCCAAGCCCGCGCAGGTGCTCAGCCCACAGGCCGCCTATGAAATGACCTCGATCCTCAGCGACAAAGCGGCGCGCATCCCAGACTTCAACACCTGGAACCCGCTTGAGTTCAATGATCCTGATTCGCCTGGGCAGCGCGGCTACACGTCTGCCAATGTGCTTGGGTTCCCGGCGGTCGCCTCCAAGACCGGTACGTCGCAGGGTACTACAGGCCCGAAGGATATCATAACGATGGGCTACTCGCCCTACATGGCGCTGGGCGTCTGGGCAGGCAATTCAGACTCCTCGGATCTCTACCAACACATCATCGGTATCGCCGGCGCTGGCTACATCTTCCACGACATCATGGAGTGGGCAATCAAGAACTACAAGTGGTCGGCCGGCACGCAGTTCCCGATGCCGTCCAATATGGCGCGCGGCGTCTTTAACTGCACAACCGGTCTGGCGCCCTACGCCGGCACGACCACACCCGCGAAGTGCGACCAGAGCAAAGATCCGACCGCCTCGAATCCAGTCAACATCTGGGCGGGCTACAACTATCAGCCGCAGACCAATACCGACTGGTATATACAAGGCCAGCTCTGGGTGCATTCGTAGGCGCGACCTCACCCCCTGTCCCCCTCCCCTTCAGGGAGGGGGAACCCATTTCAGGAGTTACGGTGGCGGCGGAGCTGGCTCCCTTCTGTCATGTCGCTTGCTGATTGGGTGATCGCGTGGTGTGGGAGAACGGGCGGGTAAACCCGCAGCTAAGTGGCGTTCCGCCGCGAAGCCTGCCTTCGCAGGCTCTGATGCGACACACCGCTTCCCG
>JAICVT010000584.1 GCA_025935235.1 Ktedonobacterales bacterium
ACCATGACGTGATGGCACAGGCCCATGATGAACTCCATGTTGTGCTCGACGATCAGGAATGTGACACCCTGGCGGTTCAGCTCGCGGATGCGGTCGCCGAGTTGGCCGATCAGCGTCGGATTGATGCCGCCCGCTGGCTCATCCAGCAACACCATCTGCGGCTCCGCGATCAGGATGAAGGCCAGCTCCAGCAGCTTGCGCTGGCCATACGAGAGGCTGCCCGCTGGAGCGTCTTTCAGGTGCGTTAGCCCGACGAACTCCAGCAGGCGCAGCGCCCGCGCGTGCTCGCTCGACGCGCTCCAGCGGCCCAGCAGCGAGGCCAGCCCCTTGCGCTGGATGGCGACGTGCATATTCTCGATCACGCTCAGGCGCGGAAAGATGCGCGTCAACTGGAAGGTGCGCCCGATGCCCATGCCGAAGATGCGATTCGGCGTGTAGCGGCTGATGTCCAGCCCGTTGAACTCTACCTTGCCGCCATCGGAGCGCTCATAGCCGGTGATGACGTTGAAGAGCGTCGTCTTGCCAGAGCCATTCGGCCCGATAAGCCCGGTAATCGAGCCTTTCTCCACCGTGATGGAGCAACTATCGAGCGCCTGGATGCCGCCAAACGCTTTCCTGATATCCGTCGCTTGCAGCAGCGTCATCGGTCTCTCCCTCGGTGTCTCCCTCAGTCTCTCGTGCGGTCCCTCATGCGGTCCCTCATGCAGTGGTGCGTTGCGCAGATCGGTCACACAGGCGCATCGTCAGCGTTCCGTCGCGACGGAGGCTTGCTCGCTCGCAGCCGTCGGGCCGCGCGCCTCCGGTGTATCGGGCGTTCCTGGTGGACCGGCTGATCCGCTGGCCGACCCCAGCGCGACCGGAGAGGCATTGCGCCCCGTCGCCCACCTCACGAGGAAGCGGCTGGCGGCGGGCACGATGCCCTCGGGCAGCAGCAGGATGACCAGCAGGAAGACCAGCCCTTCCACGACCAGATTCAGTCCACTCTGGCCCACGGCGATGGTCAGGTATTGCTGCGCTGGCTCCAGCAGCAGCGCGCCCAGCAGCGGACCAGAGATCGTTCCTAGCCCACCCAGGAACGCCATCAGCGCGACCAGCACATCGAAGAGCGCGTCGAAGGCGAACGGCGGAAAGACCGACTCTACATAGTACGCCCAGACCGCGCCGCACATACCCACGAAGAAGGCCGAGAGTACGAACGCGCTCAGCTTGACGGTCGTGGTGTGGACGCCCAGCCCTAGCGCGCGCCCCTCATCATCGCGAATCGCTAGCAACTCCAGCCCATACTTGGAGTGGCGCACGAACCACGAGGTGGCCACCGCCAGCAGCAGGATGAACAGGATCACGTAGTAGAACGGCAGGTTGTAGACGTAGCCGCTCCACGGCGGGATGGGCAACTCGGCGCCAGTCATGCCGTTGGTCAGCCCAAAGACGTTGTTCTCGGCGAGCAGTTGGAAGATGAAGAAGATGGCGATGGTGATGACGACGAAGGTGTGGCGGCGTGTGCGCAGCGCCACCAGCCCGACTGGCACGGCCACCACCGAGGCGATCAGCCCGGCCAGTGGCACGAATTCGAACGGCTGCCAGCCGCCGGGGATGTGCCAGCGCGCGCAGATGATCGTCAGCGCGTAGCAGCCCGTGCCGAAGAAGACCGCATGCCCCAGCGCGATATAGCCGGTGTAGCCGCAGAAGATGTTCCACGCGCTGCCAGCCGCCGCAAAGACCAGCGTGAAGAAGGCGACTGTGGTATAGGCCGGGTCGCTGATGACCAGCGG
>JAICVT010000563.1 GCA_025935235.1 Ktedonobacterales bacterium
CATCCAGCCGCCCCACCGCGCGCCAGGCCTGCGCGGCGGCGACCAGCGCCGCGGCGTCTGGCCGTGTCTGCGCCGCGCGCTCGAAGGCCTCCGCTGCCTCCAGCGGGCGGCCCACCTGCTGGTACGAGCGCGCCAGCGTGAGCAGCAGATCGGCAGTCGTGTGGCCCTGCGCCACCGCCGCCTGCCCTTGCTGGATGGCCTGATGGTAGTATCCACGGCTGAAGGCCTCGGTCGCCCGCAGCGCATGGGTCGCCCCCGCTGTGGCGATCACATGGGTGGGCGGCGCGGCCTGCGGCGCCTGGCTCGGCGCCTGGCCAGCCTTCTTGCGGCGCGCGGCGGGGGTCAGCGGCGCGCCATCGTGGGCGCAGAACCGCGCCCCCACGCGGTTGCGCTGGCCACAGCGCGGGCAGACCGGCCCAGCCGCGCTCGTCGCGCCTGCCGAAGCGCCTGCCGAAGCCCCAGCCGAGGCGCTGGCGGACGATGGGGCAGCGGTTCGCGCTGCTCGCGGCGCGGCGGTCGCTGGCTGCTGCGCCGTGCGCGCGACCGCTGGCTGGCGGGCAGTCGTGGCGGCGCCCAGGCGCGGACGAGGCGTCAACGCGGCCAGCCGCTGCTCCAGCGCGGCGGCCATCTCTCCCGCCGACTGGTAGCGTTTGTCTGGGTCGAGCTGCATGGCGCGCACGACAATTGCCTCGGTCTGCGGGGTGATGGCGCGATTCCAGCGCAGCAGCGCGCCCGTGCCAGGCGCCTCGAATGGCTGTGGCTCGTGGCCGGTCAGCGCGTGAAACATGGTCGCGCCGAGGCTGTAGATGTCGGAGCGCGCGTCGGTCTGGCCCTGGCCGTGGTGCTCTGGCGACGCGTAAGCCAGCGTACCCAGGTTCTCGGTGTTGCTGACCTGACCGATTTTGTAGGTACGCGCGATGCCGAAGTCAATCACGCGGGCCGCGCCCGATGGGGTCAGCATGACGTTGCCAGGCTTCATGTCGCGCAGGATGATCGGCGGGCGCTGGCGATGCAGTGTCTCCATCGCGCGGCAGACATCCAGCATCCAGCGCACGACATCGCGCTCAGCCAGCGGCGCTTTGGCGGCCTCGATGCGCGCTTCGAGCGTGTCGCCGGGGATATAGTCCATGACGAGGTAGCGGCGGCCCTGCCAGGTGAAGTCGTCGTGGTGCGTGGGGATGCCCGCCTGTGTGGCGACGCCGCGCAGCTGCTTCATCAGCGCCACTTCCTGGTCGAAGTGCTCGCGCGCCCAGGCCAGGTCTTCTGGCGGCGCGTTGGGGTCGGCGAGCGCCTCTTTCATCGCCCAGCGCTCGCCCGTGCTGATCTCCTCGACCAGATAGACGCCGCCCATGCCGCCTTCACCCAGCTCCCGGATGACGCGATACCGGCCAGCCAGGGTCGTTCCCGCCGCAAGGTTCATTGTGGCCTGCCCCTACGCCTCCACACAGCGCACGAGCACCGCGGTGATATTGTCCTCACCACCGTTTTCATTGGCGACATTGATCAGCGTCTCGCAGGCCTTCTCGACATCCTCGCTCTCGGCCAGAATCTTCTGGAGTTGCGGATCGCGCACCATCTCCCACAGACCATCCGAGCAGAGCAGCAGCGCATCGCCCGCCTGCAAGCGCTCATCGAAGATGTCCACATCCACCTCAGCATGCCCCGCGCCCAGCGAGCGATAGATCAGGTTGCGGCTGGGGTGGTCGTAGACTTCGTCTGGCTCGATCTGCCCGGCCTCGACCAGCCGCGCCACCAGTGAGTGATCGCGCGTGACGCGCTGCAGTTTGCCCCCGCGCAGCAGATAGGTGCGGCTGTCACCAACGTTGGCGATGAACGCCTGGCCCTCCATGACCAGCGCCGCCGTCACCGTGGCGACCATGCCACGCGCCTCGCGGTGTTCCGCGCCATAGTCCACAATCGCCTGGCTGCTGTGCTCCACCGCCGCCTGGAGCTTATCGCCGAAGTGCCTGCGCACGACCGTCTCCAGCAGATGGCGGGTGGCGCCCGCCTCTTCGG
>JAICVT010000153.1 GCA_025935235.1 Ktedonobacterales bacterium
CCGGCGCGGATGAATCGGTGGGCGCGGCGATGGGCGCGAGCGGGCGCACCCACCACGCGGCGGCCAGCGCGTAGCCTGCTGAGCGCAGCAGCGCGCGCTTCGGCTCATCGCGCTGGGCGACCACCACGACCACCCGCGCGGCCCCGCCCGCGCTGGCGGCGCGCTGAATCGCCTCCAGCAGCGCCAGCCCTGCCGTCGGCCAGAGCGCGGAGTTCGCCACAAAGACGTCGTCCACGAACCAGGTCGGCTCCGGATCAGCGCGGAAGGGCGCGGGCGCGCCACGGCGATTGGCCAGCGCTACGCCGACCACCGCGCGGCCCGTCTCAGCGTCCGTTTCGGCGGTGTACGCGGCGAACTGGTCACTCTGGAGGCAGAACCTGAGAAATGGCTGATGCTTCGCGCGGGCATCGGCGGCGGGGCGCCAGAAGACTGGCGAGTAGCGCGCGTACTCCGCTCGCTTCCGCTCGGCAAGCTCGGCGGCGACGTGCGCGTCATCCGGTCGCGTCGCGCGGATCACAATCGCTGGCGTCATGGTGATACTCCTCACTGAGAGTGTCTGGTATCTGCCATACCGCACTTGCATATGCTATATACAGCACAATCATCCAGTGCGGCGGTTTTGCGCTTGAGTAGGTAAGTGCTGAACGCGCCGCAAGCGAATGTCGTCCATGGAGAGCTTACCCAAGGGAGAACGGACATGGCTCTCGATGTCTATGGACTTACCCGGCGCCGCGATGCGGCTACCCTGAACCAATTTGTCGACGAGTATGTTGACCGCGTTGCCAGCGCCAATCGCGGTGACGAAGAACTCATCCTCAAGCCGCTGGACGCGCAGTCTGCGGGATGGGAACGGGTACCAGCGCGCTCGAACGACCATATCCTGGAGGTGGGGCTAAGCTATCCACGCCGAGCGTTTGTTGCCTATTTTACTGCTCTCTCAAAGCATCACCAAACGGGAATCGAGCGAGTCATTGTGGGCTTCACCCAAGATAACCAACTTGCACTTGGCCTCTCCGTCTATGGTGGGCAGTCTGGGGACTCAAAAGACGATGAGGACTACCACGAGTTACGAGCGCGAATGGTTCTGGCGCGCATTGTAGAAACGTATGACTGTCACATTGGCCTCATTCTATTGGAGTCGCCGCCTCCCGCAAGCGAACGTGAGTTCCGGCACGCGGAAGCTCACCTGCCTGTGGACTTCCTCGCCATCTACGGCGAATGATCGCATTCTCGCCCGCTGGTTCTGGCTTGACACGCCTCCGCCAGCGGTGCTATCGTACCACTGCTGGCAGTCTCGCGATGAGACTGCTAACAGTCTGGCGCGCCGAGCGCCAGCAACGTCCGGGATGTTCCAGCACTCGTTCCGCGATCGTCAGGAGCGCCGCATGCCGATGGACCGCCGCCTCAGCCAGCGCAAGGAGGTCATCCTGCGCGCGCTGATCGAGGAGTACGTCCGCACGGCGGAGCCGGTCGCCTCCAAGGGCATCTCGGATCGGCTGGCCAGCGTCCTCGGCTCCGGCTACGCCTCCGCTACGGTGCGCCACGAGCTGGCCGCGCTGGAGGAGGAAGGGCTGATCTACCAGCCGCACATCTCCGCTGGGCGCATGCCCACCGACCTCGGCTATCGCTACTTCGTCGAGCGGCTGATGGGCGACTCGCAGCTCTCGCTCGACGAGCAGCGGCTGATCGGCCACCAGTTCTATCAGGTGCAGCGCCAGCTCGATGAATGGGTGCGACTGACCGCCAGTGTCATGGCGCAGGCGCTGCAGAGCGCGGCCATCATCACGCCGCCGCGCAGCGCCATCGCCCAGATCAAGCACTTCGAGCTGCTCTCGCTCTACGAGACCATCGCCCTGATCGTGCTGGTGCTGGCCGATGGCTCGGTGCAGCAGGAGCGGCTGGCGCTGGACGCGCCCTATCGCCAGGAGGAGCTGAGCCACATCGCCCGGCGCCTCAACGAAGCCTTTGACGGCGCCGACGCCGAGAGCGTGCGCCGCCGCGCCGCGCAGATGGACTACGACCTGAGCGGCGACGAGCGGCTGATCGTGGACTCGCTGATCCGCATGCTGAACCAGGCCTCGCTGAGCCTGCCCGAGGCGGTCTATCACGAGGGGCTGGCCAACCTGCTGCGCCGCGACGAGTTCACGCGCGGCGATCCAGAGCGCATCCGCGATGTGGTCGAGGCGCTGGAGCGCAACAGCTTCATCCCAGCCATCGCGCCACAGGTGATGGCGGGCGAGGGCGTGCAGGTCATCATCGGCGGCGAGAGCGGCGCCGACGCGCTCAAAGACATGAGCGTGGTCGCGGCGCGCTATGGCGCCCGGGGACGCCCCAGCGGCTTGCTGGGTGTGGTGGGGCCGACGCGCATGCAATATGGGCGGGCGGTCGCGGTCGTGCGCTACCTGACCCAGGTGCTCAACGATCTGCTGGCTGAAACCTACAGCGAACCCTACAGTGAGCCGTATGCCTCGCCATCAGACGCGCCAGACGCAGCGTCAGAGACAACCGACCGGAAGACTAGCGCGAGCGGGGAGGATGAGCCGCATGGCTGACGAGCAACCAGAGTCCGTGACCAGCGCCGCGACGGAGCCAGCTGGCGGAGAGCGCGCAACGGAGATGGCGGAGCGCGTCGCCGCGCTGGAGCGCCAGGTGGCCGAACTCCAGGCGCAGGTCGAGCGCGAGCGCGACCAGGCGACCGACTATATGCGCCACTGGCACACCGCGCAGGCCGACTTCGCCAACTTCAAGCGGCGCGCCCAGCAAGAGCAGGAGCAGCGCGACCGCCTGCTGGCGGCACAGGCGCTGGCCCCCGCGCTCAACGCGCTCGACAGCCTGGAGCGCGCGTTCCTGGCGCTGCCGCCGACGCTGCGCGGCTACACCTGGATCGAGGGCATCGCGCTGGTGGAGCTGCAGCTGCGCCGCGCGCTGGAGATGCAGGGCATCAGCGTGATCGAGGCCGAGCCGGGGCAGGCGTTCGATCCCGCCCGCCATGAACCGATCGGCGAGGTGGAGAGCGGCGAGTATCCCGAGGGCGCGATCGTGGTGGTAGCGCAGCGCGGCTACCACACGCAGGGGCTGCTGATCCGCCCGGCGCTGGTGCAGCTCGCGCGCAAGCCAGCGCCCGCCGCTGAGCCAGCCGCGGCCACGGCAGCCAGGGCTTCCGCTGATGGCGACGCGCCCGACGCGAGCGCGCCCGCTGAGACGCCGACAGACGCAACACCCGACGCAACGGAGGCCAGTCCCGGTACGTAGTAGGCCCGGACTGTCTGGCGCGCGTCCCCAGGCAGTCACCAGCGACACGCGCAACCATCCAGAACGCAACCCGAACGCAACCAGAACGCGACAGATCGAACACGGATCGTACAGCAAACGACATTGAGGAGGGTCACGTGCCCAAAGTCATCGGCATTGATCTGGGAACCACCAATAGCTGCGTCGCCGTCATGGAGGGTGGCGAGCCAGTCGTCATTCCCAACGCGGAGGGCAGCCGCACGACGCCATCGGTCGTCGCCTTCACCAAGGGCGGTGAGCGTCTGGTCGGCGAGGTCGCCAAGCGCCAGTCCATCACCAACGCCGAGAATACCGTCTACTCCATTAAGCGCTTCATGGGGCGCAAGTTCGATGATCCCGATGTGGACCGCGAAAAGCGCGTTGTCCCCTACAAGCTCGTGCGCGCATCCAATGGCGACGTATGGGTTGAGGTAATGGGCAAGCAGTACAGCCCGCCGGAGATCAGCGCCATGATCCTCCAGAAGCTGCGCGCGGATGCTGAAGCCTACTTGGGCGAGCGCATCACCCAGGCGGTCATCACCGTCCCCGCCTACTTCAACGATGCCCAGCGCCAGGCCACCCGCGACGCCGGGCGCATCGCCGGGCTGGATGTGCTGCGCATCATCAACGAGCCGACCGCCGCCTCGCTGGCCTATGGCCTGGATAAGAAGAAGGATGAGCGCATCGCCGTCTACGACCTGGGCGGTGGCACCTTCGACATCTCGGTGCTGGAGCTGGGCGAGGGCGTTTTCGAGGTCAAGGCCACCAACGGCGATACCCACCTGGGTGGTGACGACTTCGACCAGCGCATCATCAACTGGCTGGCCGACGAGTTCCGCAAGGAGCAGGGCATTGACCTGCGCCAGGACAAGATGGCCCTCCAGCGACTGAAGGAAGCGGCGGAGAAGGCCAAGAAGGAGCTGTCATCGGCGGCGCAGACGGAGATCAACCTGCCGTTCATCACGGCGGATGCCAGCGGCCCGAAGCACCTCGCCATCACGCTGACCCGCGCCAAGCTGGAGCAGTTGGTGGACGATCTGGTCGAGCGCTCGGCGGGTCCGGTGCAGAAGTGCCTGCAAGATGCGGGCGTCAACGCCAGCCAGATTGACGAAGTGGTGCTGGTAGGCGGCATGACACGTATGCCCGCTGTGCAGGCGCTGGTCAAGAAGGTCTTCAACAAGGAACCCAACAAGGGCGTCAACCCGGATGAGGTCGTGGCGGTCGGCGCGGCGATCCAGGCGGGCGTGCTGACAGGCGAAGTGCGCGATGTGCTGCTGCTCGACGTGACCCCGCTCTCGCTGGGCATCGAGACGATGGGCGGCATCTTTACCCGCCTGATCGAACGCAACACGACTATCCCGACGCAGAAGAGCCAGGTCTTCTCGACCGCCAGCGATGGCCAGACGAGCGTGGAGATCAACGTCCTCCAGGGCGAGCGCGAGATGGCGCGCGACAACAAGTCGCTCGGCAAGTTCATCCTGGATGGCATCCCACCCGCGCCGCGCGGCGTGCCGCAGATCGAGGTGACGTTCGACATTGACGCCAATGGCATCGTGAACGTGCATGCCAAGGACAAGGGTACGGGTCGGGAGCAGCGCATCACGCTCCAGCCGTCCAGCGGTCTGTCGAAGGATCAGATCGAGAAGATGGTGCGCGACGCCGAGTCGCACGCCGATGAGGATAAGGCGCGCCGCGAAGAGGTCGAGGTGCGCAACGAGTCGGACAACGCCGCCTACACGGCGGAGAAGACGCTGCGCGACCTGGCCGACAAGGTTCCGGCTGATCAGAAGTCCGAGGCCGAGGCGCGCATCGCCGATGTGCGAGCGGCGCTGGCGACCGACGACGTGGAGCGCATCAAGTCGGCGCGCGACGCCCTGCAGCAGGCGATGTTCAAGGTCAGCGAGTCCATCTACGCGGCGGCTGGCGCTGGCGCGAGCGGCGACGGCCAGTCGTCCTCGGGTGGCGAGAGCGGCCAGAGTGGCGACGACGCTGTCGAGGCTGATTTCAAGGAGGAGTAGTCCTCCTCGTGGGGCGCTCCTTCGCGGGCGCCCCATGCCATTGTCGCTTTGCTGGCGGCGTCCTCGTGGGCGCCGCACACGCGTTAACCACCTGCTCGCGAGGCCCCCGGACACGCTGGGACTTCGCGGCAGGTGGTTAACGCCACTATGATATTATTGGAGCACTTGCGTGGCTGCTGGGTAGCTCCAGCGCGACCAGCCACCTCCATGCGCGCGGGCGCGGCCCGTTCGCGCGGAGCGGAAGGCTGGCTGGAAGCGGCTCGACGACAACGCTACCCTGGCAATGAAGAGGATGCCGATGGCCGCCAAACGAGACTACTATGAGACACTGGGAGTGGCGCGCTCAGCGAGCGAGGACGAGATCAAGAAGGCGTTTCGTCGGCTGGCGCGGCAATATCACCCTGATGTGAATAAGGACAAGGGCGCGGAAATGCGCTTCAAGGAGATCAACGAGGCCTACGAGGTACTCGGCGATCCGCAGAAGCGCGGCGCTTACGACCGCTTCGGCCATGCGGGGGTCAACGGCGCGGGAGGGCCAGAGGGCAATCCGTTCGAGGGCTTCGGCTTCGGCAATATCAATGATCTCTTCGAGACGCTCTTCAATGCCGCGGGCGCGGCGGGGACGCGCACTCGCCCAGGCACGGCGCGCGGCGCCGACCTGCGCTATGAGCTGACGATCACCTTCGAGGAGGCCGTGCGCGGCGTGCAGAAGGAGATTGAGATCCCGCGCTGGGAGTCGTGCCCGAACTGCCACGGCAACGGCGCGCAGCCCGGCACCTCGACCCAGCGCTGCCCCAACTGCCAGGGATCAGGCGAGATTCGCCGCGTGCAGCAATCCATCTTCGGCCAGTTCGTCAACGTGATGGTCTGCGACCGCTGCCGTGGCGAGGGGCGCATCATCACGACGCCCTGCGAGCGCTGCCACGGCCAGGGGCGCGTGCGCAATGTGCGCCGCGTGACGGTCAACATCCCGGCGGGCGTGGATGACGGCATCAACGTCCGCGTGACGGGCGAGGGCGAGACGCCGCCACACGGCGGCGCGCCTGGCAATTTGTATGTCGCGCTCTCGGTCAAGCCGCATGAGCTGTTCAAGCGCCAGGGCCAGGATATCCTCTTCGAGCAATCTGTCACCTTCAGCGAGGCGGCGCTGGGCGCGGACATCGAGGTTCCCACGCTGGATGGCAAAGAGTCGCTCAAGGTTCCGGCTGGCACGCAGAGCGGGCGCGTCTTCCGGCTGAAGGGTCGCGGCGTGCCGGTCATCCACAGCAACAATCGTGGCGACGAGCTGGTGACGGTCAGAATCGTGACGCCGCAGAACATGACCAAGCGGCAGCGCGAGCTGCTGCAGGAGTTTTCGGAGATCGAGAAGGTGCAAAACGAGAAGGGCGACGCCAATCTGTTCGAACGAGGCTTTGAAAAGTTCAAGGACCTGTTCGACGGCGAGTGAGGGGCGCATCCATCGCGCGCCGCGGCGCCCTGAAAGTCCCTGAGAGCGGGGGCGCGAGACACCGAACGCGCGCTGGCGCGTTGCACATCTTGGGTATAGACGACGAGCGCGGACGACCGGTCGAGACCAGTCGAGCGAACTGGCGAGCGGCTGAGGGGCGCGTGCGCGCGACGAGAGAGGTTCGGGAACAGGCGTAATGGCTGTATGTCCTCATTGTGGGCAGGAGACAGACGGGACCCTGCCGTTCTGCCAGTTTTGCGGGCAGCGGCTCGCGGTCGAGAGCGGCTCGGCGAGTGGGCTGCCCTCGTGGCTGACCCGCTCCTCATCCTCAGCGACGGCCACGGCGGAGGCTGCTCCACCGGCTGCCCTCGTCACTGCGCAGATGGTCGTGCGGATGGTAGCGATTACGCCGACGGTCGCGGGGCAGACCGTCGGGCGCGAGTTCGCGCTGGCTGGGCATGAGATGCGCATCGGGCGAGCGCCCAGTTGCGAGATCAATCTGGATGGCGACCCGCTCGTCTCGCGCTTCCACGCCGTTCTGCGGCCGCATGATGGCGGCTATGCCATCACCGATCTGGGCAGCAGCAATGGCACGCTGGTCAACAACGCGGAGATCCACGCCGAGACGCCGCTGCGCGAGGGCGACGAGATCACGATTGGCGAGTGCCGCATGAGCGTCACCAGCAGCTTCTACGAGATTGATACGGCGCAGGCGCCACAGTCGCAGCCGCTCGTCGCGCCCGCTTCACCATTCGGCATGGAGGCGCCCGCCATGGTAGATGACCCCTTCGCCATCTCGTCGGCGCCCACTGGCGCGGTCGAGGTCTTCCCCGCGGCGCCCGCCCTGCCAGAGGAGCCAGCCGCTCCGCCGCCGCCGAAGGAGCCGGAGCCAGAGGAGCTGCGCGACCAGATCGGCGCCATCAGCGCGCATCTGGCCCAGCAGGCGCGCGACGCCATCGTGGTCGCCGAGCACTATCGCAACGCGCTGGAAGACGCGCGCCAGCGGGTGACCGGCGCGCTGTCGCTGCAGCCCACCGCCGATAGCGTCACCTATAAGGGCGACCTGAACAGCCTGAGCGATCTGGTGCGGCAGGTGGTGGAGAATCCACAGCACCTGGAGCTGGTGACGCGGCTGGCCTCGCGCGCCACCGAACTGAACGCCGCGCTCGACACGCTCAATGCCACCGCGCCCTACGCCAACCTGCTCGGCGCGCTCACCGACCTGCGCCAGAAGGTCGAAGAGGCGCTCAAGCGGTAGCCGGACGAACGGCGCACGACGCACACCTTGACGACCCCTTCGCATGTCATGCGAGGGGGTCGTTGCGTTACCTGAGCGCATGGAATGCGGGAGACGAGCGACCAGAAGAGCCTCTCTTATGCCGCAGCGAGGGAGTTGGGGTGAGCGCCTCGTGTGTCGCGCAATGCTATACTGTGGCCGGTTTAGGATTCCTGTTTCAGCTACTGCGCGGAACCGTGCGCAGGTCACAGGAGGTCTACTGCGATGGCGCAGACAGCAACCGTGACAACCACCAGCCAGCTCGCGGCGGCGGCAGGCGATGCGACGATCCAGACGATCATCGTCAGCGGGCAAGTCGGCGATGCGTCCACGCTCCGGCTCGCGCCAGGTCAATCGCTGGCGGGCGCCGATGACACCGCCACCATCACCTTCGCGGACGGAGCCGACGGCATCCAGCTTACATCGGACAATCGCCTGCATCACCTGCGCGTGCGGGTCTCCCCGGAGCGGCGAGCAATCTTCAACGATACCAGCGTCGAGACGCTCGGCCACCTGTCGCTCACCGCCCTCGCGACAACCGGGCGTGTACAGTTGCTCGCGCGCGACCGTGTGCGGAGCGGGCAGGTGACGGTCAATGGCCTCGACATCCAGGCCGCCGACGCGCGCGGCGAAACTGACCGCCCGCATGGGTATGGCGTCTACGTCTTGCAGGGCGCCTTCACGCTCTGGAACATGCAGCCTGATGAGGCGGTTGTGATCGAGGCGGATCTGGCGGGTCTCGCAGTCGGGCGTGAGAGCGCGCCCGCGCTGGGCAGCGGGGTCTTTGTTAGCGGCGCGGGAGACACTGGCGGGCGGCTGATCGTGCATCGCCTGGAGACCGAAGCGATCTATAGCGACGGCAAGATCGCCCCTGGCACGGCAGATCAGATCACCGGCGGAGTGTTTACGGTCTATGGCGCGCAGGTCGAGGTCGTCAGGAACCACGGCCCCGTCACCACCTACGGCCAGAACGACATGGTCCTCGACAACTGGGGGACGGTGGAGCGCTGGATCGCCGATGCGCCGATCACCTCGCACGGCCCCAGCGGCATTGGCTTCGTGAATTTCGGTGTCGTCAGGGAGCTGCGCGTCAATGCGCCGATTGAAACCTTCGGTCAGGGCGCGCGTGGCTTCAACGTCTATACCGGGACGGTGGGGCTGGCCGAGTTCGAGCGCATCGTCACGCATGCCGATGGCGCGGTGGGGGTGCAGGTCAGCCAGCCAGTGGGTACGATTCTCGTGCGGAGCGGTATCGAGACGTTCGGCGGCACGGGCGCCTCGCTGGTCAAAGGCGTGGTCATCCAGCTCTCGGCCATCGGGCTGAGCGTCAAGCCGGGTGGGTCAGCCAAAGCCATCGAGATCCGTGGCGGCCTCAAAACCAACGGCGCCGGGGTAGCGCCGATCGAGCAGTACGGCGCCATCGAGTCGCTGCGCATCGAGGGTGGTTGTATTGCGGCGGGTGGTGGATTCGACCAGATTTGACCCAATTGCGTGCGATGTGATGAGCGATTGCCGCCCGTGCCGTGCGCAATCGCTGGAGCTGCTCGTCGCGAAAAGAAAGCGCCCCGCCGGATATACCGACGGGGCGAGGTGGTGCGCCCGAGAGGACTCGAACCTCCGATCTTTGGTTCCGCAAACCAACGCTCTATCCACTGAGCTACGGGCGCGCGCATGGGCGAGCGATGCTCGCCGATGACCATGCTATCGTACCCCACGCCGCCGCGC
>JAICVT010000452.1 GCA_025935235.1 Ktedonobacterales bacterium
CAGATCACCGCGTATGAACGCCCAGCCCAATTTACCGATGAGATGGTCGCCGGAATCTTCGAGCGACTGCACCACACCCACATCTTCCTTCCGCAGCCTGATGGGACGCTGATGGTTGACATCTTCACGTTTCAGGCGCCACTGGGCGTCCTGGGTCGACTGGCTGAGACGCTATTCCTCACCCGCTACATGCGAGGGTTGTTGCTCTCCAGGAACCGCTATCTCAAACACGTCGCCGAATCGGGAAAAGATGCGTCGCCGCTGCACTGAACGTTAGTCGCCATCAGCTTCGGCTTCGGCGGGATTGATCGGGAGCGCGCGTGGTGTGGAGGCGTCCGGCGATTGCAGCAGCGCCATTTGAAGCTGCTTGACCTGGCGCACATCAATCTCCAGATTGCCGACGCGCTGCGCCAGGTAGCTGAGGAACGCGACGAGCTGGTCGTCGCTGAGCGGCGCGACCGTGCTGGGCGAGCCTGCCGGAGCGGGAAGCCCCGCCAGCGCTGATGCGGACCCCATCTCGCCAAACAGCAGTTGATCGGCGAATCGGGTCAACTCCCATTGAAAGGCCAGGAAACGCTCGCGGATCTCCGGGCGCATGCGCGAGACCTCGACGCCATTGATCCAGCGGCCAATGCCGAGCCGTTCCAGGCAGACCATGCGCTGACGCCCGCCGGAGGTCTCGACCGGATATGTGCGCGTCAGCTCCTTCAGGATGGGATCGCGCTGGACACGCGCTCGCTGCGCGCGGTCGTTGACATCGCCCAGGAAGACGAAGCTGAGGACCTTGAGCGGGAAGTAGACGCCATCAGCGGTAATGAGGGCCACGACTTCGATATTGCTCCACTGCGGGAGTCTGCGTGTCACCTGCCGGATGACCGGCGCCGGAGAATCCGCCATCGCTGAACGCTCGCCCTTCATACATCAAGCCAGGGGTGGTCCATGATGAACCCCCCTTCGCGTGGGGAACAGTACTCGGCAGTCGTCATAGGCGCCGCGAGTCGCGCCGTTCGCTTCCCCTCCAGTGTACCGCATCGAGCGAGCATCATGTCGAGCGGGCCAGCGAGCGAATCGGCGGACTCGGCGGACGCGGAAAGGCGCCACTACCCTCCGCATACGGGACGGAGGATAGCGGCGCCGCTGTGGAGTCGCCGCGAGCCGAGCGCCTGGGCAGACCCCGGGCGGGCTCAGGCTCAGCCGGTGACGACGATCGTGCCGTGCATGAAGGGATGGAAGCTACAATGGTAGGTGTATGTCCCGGCCTTGGTGAAGGTGAACGAGAACGTGCCACCACCGGTGGCAATGGCGCTCGAATCCCAGGATAGCGCCATGCCGGAGTCGCTGGTGGAGGTGTGGGGTACAGTGGAGTTGTTTATCCACTCCACCGTATCGCCGACCTTGACCGTGACAGACCCAGGCGAGAAGCCATAGGTCGAAAAGGAGGCGCCGACGATCTTGATCGTTGCGGCGGGCGGGTTGCTGGTCGCGGTGGGCGGGGCGGTGGTCGCCGTGGGCGCGGCGGGCGCCGGGGTATCGGTTGGCGTCGTGTTGGCCGCGCCGCTGGTAGTGGCGCAGCCCGCCAGCATGACCATGCCGAACACGGCCACCAATGAGACATACAGGCCGCCGCGCGACACAGTTCGGGCAAGCGGCGTACACTTGTCAATCAAGGCCCGTAGCATCTGGTTCATCTCCTCATGGCGCAGGTTGCTGCTGATCGTTGATACGCTTCGTGATGGCTCCGCGATGATTCCGTGAAGGCTATGATGGGGTACGCAGGTGGGTTACAGGCCAGTAACAACGACGCGAGCGAGACGAGCGCGAGGGAAAGCGAGCAGCCGGACGTGGCGGCATCAGATCAATCCAGCCAGGTTGGCCAGGGGGCGGTGCGCCTGGACGACTGGACACGCGACTGGGGGCGGCTGCTACGCACGGCGCGCCAGGTGGCGGGGCTGAGCCTGACCGACCTGAGCGCGCGCACCGGCCTGTCGAAAGGCTATCTCTCGAAGCTGGAGGCCGGACAGGAGGGCGCGCGTAACCCGTCGCGCGCGACGCTGGTGGCGCTGGCGCGGGCGCTGCCGAGCTTCCGACCGCTGGCCTATCAGTTGGAGCCAGTAGACGCCAATATCGCACCGTCGCTGGCGTTCGCCGAGCAGGCGCCGCGCCCACCGCAACTGCTGATTGGCGCTGAGGCCGAGGGCGAGCAGGAGCCTGAGCCGATTCAGCTCGGCTGGCGCGAGATGGAACTGCTGGTGGCGTTGCTGGCGCTGGAGCGATCGGCGATCCCGGCGCCGCTGACGGCCACTATCATCGCTCGCGCGGTGGATCGCACCGCTGAGAGCGTCATCCCCGCGCTGGAGCGGCTGACGCGCGCGGGCGCGCTGCGCTGCTATCCCCCCTCGCGTCCCGGCGCGGCGCCAACGTATGGCCGAGGAGCCGCGTTCGAGACGCGCATTGGCCTCTCGCGGCTGGGCGACGCGCTGGTGCTGGCGGCGGCGCTACTGGCGCAGGCGCCCGCGCTGCGTCGGCGGGATGGCGACGACGAGCGCTGAGCGCGCAGATGGGCGTGTGCGGCGCAAGCCTGCCGCCGTACAATTTGCCTCGGGAGATTGCGCAGTAACGTCACAGCGTATCTCGATAGAGATATGACACGACTGGACACGAGGCATATGGACTCTGTAGCTGGCTCGGCGGCGCGCAAAGCGCTTGGCCCGGCGCTCGTGGCGGCGGCGCTGGCGGTGGTGGCGGCGCTGGCGCTGCGCTACTTCTTCTCGCTGCCGATGCCCGCCGAGCTATTCGCCGACCAGGCCACCACGCGCATCCCGCTGCCGCTCTTCGAGGCGATGTTGGCGACCTTCGGAACCGCCGCCAAGCACCTCTATCTGATTGGCGCGCTGATCGGCGAGGCGGCGCTGACGACGCTGCTGGGCGTGGCCTACGCCGCCATCCGCAGCTCGGCGATTGGCGCCCGCAAGCCACGCAACGCCTCCGCTGCTGGCATCCCATCGGCGGGCGAGGCGCTCAGCTATGCCGACGCGCCGATCATTGTCCTGGCACTGTGGCTGCTCTCCACTGGCGCGCTGGCGCCGCTGCTGGGCGGTGGCTGGTTTGGCGCGGACCTGGAGGGCGGCGTGACGGCGGCGCTGCTCTCGCAGCTCGCGCCTGACATCGTCTTCGCGCTCTCCTTCATCTGGCAGACGCGCTCATCAC
>JAICVT010000048.1 GCA_025935235.1 Ktedonobacterales bacterium
CGCGCTAGAAGTAGTTGCGGCCGCCGTAGCCGCCGTAGCCGCGGCCATACCAGCCGCGTCGCGGGCCAGCGCCCCAGCGCAGCGCGCGGCGGAAGAGCCACGGGCCAATCAGCAGCCCCCAGAGGAGGCCGCGCCCCAACCCGTTGCGACGATGATGGCGATACATGTGGCGCGGGTAGCGCGGCAGGAACCATCCGAACATTGATCGTGCCTCCCCATCAGTTCACATTCATGTGGGCGCGACGCCAGCGTTGTCGTCAGGTCGTCAGATGGAGGATCAGCGGCGCCGTCTGTCTCCTCAGTGGTGTCCTCGCGTGTGCGCTCGAATCGTCCTCTCTGTGTTCTTACGTTCTAGTGACGACACGGGTTCGCTCGGCGTCACACCTCCTCGCATGGAGAGGTCGCGCATGCCGGGCGCCAGATGCGCTGCGCTATGCCAGCGCTTTGTCTGGCGCGCCGCGCGGCGCTCTCTGGGCTATGACCTCGCCAGAGAGCGCTCCCGATGCGCTATAATCCAGAGGTTGCAGCGCGGCGCGGCGCTGACGACTGAAGACGAGCGACAGGAGAGAGGCGCGTCAGGCGAGAACGTATGCCGAAGTTGTATGGATGGGTACGCGAGGTCGTGCCAGAAAGCCCCGCCGACCTCGCCGGGGTGCAGCCAGGTGACCTGCTGACGGCGATCAATGGTCAGCCGGTACGCGATCTGGTGGATTACCAGTTCTACGCCTCCGAAGAGGCGCTGACACTGGGAATCGAGCGCAACGGGCGGGCGGTCGAGACGCTGGTGGAAAAGGCCAGCGATGAATCGCTCGGCATCCTCTTTGGCGAGGAGCCTGCTCCCTTCATCCGCATCTGCGCCAACAAGTGCGTCTTCTGCTTCATCAAGGGGCTGCCAGAGCGCAAACAGCCTGTGCGCGGGCAGCCGTTGGGCATGCGCGACTCGCTCTACATCAAAGACGACGACTACCGCTACAGCTTCCTGTTCGGCAACTTCATCACGCTGACCAACCTCAAAGAGGCCGACTGGCGGCGGCTGGAGGAGCAGCGCCTCAGCCCGCTCTACGTCTCGGTGCATACCACCAATCCTGAATTGCGCCGCCTGATGGTGGATGGCCCGCGCTCCGGCGAGATCATGGAGCAGATCGAGCGGCTGGGGCGCATGGGCATCACCTGCCACACGCAGCTCGTGCTCTGCCCAGGCGCCAACGATGGCGAGGAGCTGGAGCGCAGCATCCGCGAGCTGACGGCGCTGCGCCCGGTGGTCGAGTCCATCTCGGTGGTGCCAGTCGGGCTGACGAAGTACAACAACATGATCTCGGTGGAGAAGCTGCCTCCGCTGCGTCCTTATACCCATGCCGAGGCGCTGGAGGTGATGGCGCGCGTGGAGCGCTGGCAGCGCCGGTTCGCCACCGAGCCGGACGCACACGGCCTGCCGTTCGTCTACCTCTCGGATGAGTGGTACTACACGACGCGCAAGCCGTTCCCACCGGCGCGCCACTACGGCTCCTATGCGCAGATCGAGAATGGTGTCGGCATGACGCGCAAGCTGCTGGACGACTGGCGCCACGAGAAAGCGGCGCTGGCGCGGCAGGCGGAGATACCGGCGGAGATACCGGCGGAGATGCGGGCGAAGTCCGCCGCGCACGTGGCAGCGCGGCCCGCGCGCCGGGTGGGCATCCTCACCAGCCTGATGGCCGAGCCGGTGCTGCGCCGCATCGCCCGCGAGGCGCGCCAGGCGACCGGGCTGGAGACGCGCGTTGTCCCGGTGGTCAATCAGCTCTTTGGCTCCATCGTCACCGTTGCGGGGCTGCTGGGTGGGCGCGACATGCTCGACGCCATTGCCCGCGAGTTCGCCGACTTCGGCCCGGATGACCTGCTGCTGCTGCCGCGCGTGATGCTGGACAACGCGGGCGTGCGCTTCCTCGACGACGTGACGCTGGCGGAGTTCACAGCGCAGGTTACGCCACGCGTAGTCTTCGCGAAGACGGCGGCGGAGCTGCGCGCGGCCCTCGGCTCGCTGCTGCCCGCGCCCGAGCTGGCGACAGAGACAGCGGGGACATAGGCGGGCGGCCAGCGGGTGCGGAATCTGGCTCCCCTCTCTTACGGGAGAGGGGCTGGAGGCGCCGTTCCGTCACATTACCAGCAATGAGGATCAAGAGAGACGCATGAGTGGACTTCGCTTGCGGCGTGGATGGCGGGCCGCCATGCTGATCGCGCCGATCCTGCTGGCGTCGCTGCTGGCGCTGGCGGCGTGCGGCACGCATGGCAATGCGCCGCCGCTCGGCAAGAGCGCGACAGTGGCGCTGGTGGGCGCTGCTGGTGGGCAATCGCTGGGCAGCGCGACCTTCACCTCGACCTATGCCGCGCACATCGCCGCCTCCTACAAGGGGAAGTGGATCCCCTATTCAGGAGCGCGGACGCCGGTCGAGCTGCGCGACGGGACCTGCGCGGGCAAGCGGCTGGCCGCGCTGACGGAGGCGACTTCCGCGCCCATCCCTGATGCGCTGGCGGTGGCGCCCGACCCGAAGAGCGGCGTGGATGTGGATGTCGCGACCAGCGTCAATCTCTTTGTCGTCGTGCGGCAGCAGGCCAACGACGCCGGCGCGCCGCTGCTGGCCTGCGGGAATCCGCTCTCTGGTCAGCGGCAATACTTCAACCTCTTCACGCCCGCCGAGGGCAGCAACGGCTATTCGCTGGGCCTCGCGCTGATGGAGCCGATCCTGGCGACGCGCGTGCATGTGACGCTGACGACTCCGGCGACCAGCGCCACGACCTGGGCGGTGCATGCTGGCTCCTGCTCGGGCGCGCCGCTGGCCCAGGGGCAGATCGCCGCCGGAGCCAAAGACGCCAGCGGTGTCATCTTCTCCGCGCTGGATGTCGGCCATTGGCGCCTGACGCTGGCCGACGCCAGCGGCGCACAGACCATCTGCCAGACGGTTGGCTAGGCGCGGCGGTGAACCCCAGACCCGCATTTCTGGCCGATGCGGAGGCCGATGCGATGGAGAAGGTGTGGTGTTGAAGCGGCCCATCGTCGGCAGCGCCCGCGCTGTCTACCATCGTCTCGTCCCGTTTGATCTGCGCATGCGCGTGTGGACATTTCGCCGACATCTCGCGTTTGCTCCAGACCGTCTGCCGGGCCGCGGAGCGTCGCCCACCGAGCGTATCGCCATCCGGTTCATCGGCAAGCGCGCCTTGCGCGCGAGCGGCTTCGCTCAGGCGGTGCTGCGACATACCGCAGGGCTGGATACCAGCCACGCGATGCTCAGAACGTGGATCGAGTATCCGCTTGGCACGAATCAGCGCGGCGAGGAGGCTGTGCGGGTCGTGCGCCAGCGCGTCGGCGTGGGTGGGGCGCGCAGCCTCGACATCGGCTGCGCCTATGGCGGCACGCCAATCGCCTTCGCTCGCGCGGGCGCCGACGCCTATGGCCTGGAGCTTGACCCCGGCCTGCTCGGGCTGGCGAGAGCCAACCTCGCCGATCATCCCGGGCTGAGCTGCACGCTGCTGACGGGCGACATCCTCCAGCCAGAGGTGGCGCAATCGTTGGGACAATTCGACATCATCACCTGCGACAACGTCATCGAGCATGTCGAGCGGGCCAGCCGGCTGGTTGAGACCATCGCGCACATGCTGCGCCCGGGCGGCGTCTGCGTCATGGGCATCCCCAATCCGTTCTCGTATCTCGAAGTGCTGCATGACGGCCACTACGCGCTCTTTGGCCTGACGCTGCTCGACCGCGAGCAAGCGATAGCCTATTTCGTTGACGCGGGCCACACCGATCCCTATGGGGTGGGCGAGTATACCTTTACACTGAACGACTACGCAGAGATGTTTGACCAGCAGGGCCTGACCTGCGCGCTGCTCAACGGCCAGGTGTATTCCTCTGGCGAAGTGGCGGCGCTGAAGGCGCGCCTGCCCGCGCTGCGTGGACGATTTGCGGCGCTGGTGAACGAGGGCAAGATTCCAGTGGCCGCGCAGCCCCAGATCGAGCGCGGCCTTGACCGCTACCTCGCGGGCTTCGACACGCGCTATGCGGCGTACCATTCCGCGCCCACGCGTGCGGCGGCGGCGACTCTGGGCGGTCGGCTGCTGATAGATTATCAGCAGGATCAGTGGCAGGTGCTGATCCGCCATCGCGGATAGACGCGCCCCTCACCCCCAGCCCTTCTCCCAGAGGGTGAGGGGCGCTGTCCTCGCTCAGGGGATGAGGCGATACGCCAACCCTCCGGCGTCCTCTGGTATTCCCTCTCTTCTGTCACGTTGGGACGGCACACGATATTTTCATGCAGCAGCGCATCCCTATGCGCTGCTGCCTTTGGCAGGAAGATCTTCGCAATCATCGCTAGCTTGTGGCGTTTCTGGCTGCATCTCCGGCGCTGGAGCGCTGTGTGTCCGTCTGATCCGCCGCGGCCAGGAATGCCAGAACATCGCGATTGAAGTCGTCTGCGCGCTCGACGATCGGGATGTGGCCGACACCGGGATAGACGATGTGTCGCGCGCCGGTAATGTGGGTCGCGAGATACACCCCGTTCGCAGGAGGAACCAGCGGATCCAGGTCGCCATGGATAACGAGCGTTGGCGCCGTAATATACCGCAGCGAATCTACCACATCGTGCGCAAGGGTTGCCGTGAGCTGGCGCATGTAGGCGGCAGAGCTTTGGGAGCGGTAGCGGGCCGTGTCCGCTATGCGCTCCAGTTCCTCAGGATGCGCCGCCACAAAGTCGTTCGCCATGATGCGACTGTAGGTATAGATAGCGCGGGCGCCAGCCTCCACGCCCGGGCTTGGCGCGAGCAATGCCACAATCTCCGCCGATGGCTGCACGTGCGTGCGCCCACCCGCAGAGGTGGAGACGAGCACGAGCCGGTCGAGCAGGTTGGCGTGGCGCAGAGCGAATTGCAGCGCCGTAAAGCCACCGAGCGAGATGCCAACGACATGTGTGCGTGCGATGCCGAGCGCCCCCAGCACAGCGGCGGCGTCGTCCGCGAGATCGGCCACGGTGTACGGTTCGGCAACCTCGTCGCTGTCGCCCGTATCGCGATAATCCATCGCGATCGTCCGATACTGACGACCAAACACCTCGAGCTGCCGTGCCCAGGCCAGTCGCTTCGACCCCAGACCCGTCAGCAGCAGAATGGCGCCTTTGGCGTCCGCCGGATCCGCAGGACGTGCCTCATCGTAGGCCAGCTTGTGCCCAGCGATCAGCACACTCGATGGCTCCTTGACGTGCATGGCTGCCTCACTTTCTCGTTTCAGACGTGATTTTGGCTGTGTCACCCACGCCTTCACCTGTGATGTCGCATCCAGTGGAGGCGCGTCCTACCGGCGCTATCCTGCGCGAGGCCAGAATCGTCCGTCGTGCGCTCGATAGGGATCGCGACGACTGCGCTCGACGTCAGTGTTGGGCGCGCTTGTCTTGTCGCATTGACATGTACGGCGGCAGGCGCTCCGGCAACCAGCCCGGAGCGCCTGCGTCTGCGGGATGAGCGCCGAAGCGGCCTAGAACTGCGACTTGGCGGCGCAGGTACCGACGAAGTCGCCGCTCAAATTCTTGAAGTTGTTCGGGATGGTGGTGTCAATGCCATAGACGCTGTTATCGCGCGTCGGAACGCGCTGATTGGGCGCCGACCCGTACTTCGCATTGGCGCCGAACAATCCGCCCAGGTCCACCGTTCCCAGCGAGTTGAACGCTTTGAGCAGACCGGCGCGCGTCAGATCGCCACTATCCGCGGCCTTCTTCAAGATGGCGTACGTGACCTTGGCCTCGGCAAAGCCGAACTGGAAGTAGCCATCGGGCTTCTGGTCCGGAGCGTACTTCTGGACGTCATCGAGCATCTCAGCCATGCCAGGCTGGCTGCGGTCTCCCCAGGTCGCGCCCTGCGCCACCACCCAGACACTCTTCTCCAGCAGTCCGGTGAACTGGGGGGAGACGCCCAGCAGTCCGTTCGCCCATGCCGGGCTATTCAGGATCCACTGCGGGAAATAGCCAAGCTGGGCGGCGGTGCCGATGATGCCCGCCGCGACGGTGGGCACAGCGGTCAGCACAACGAACTGAGCGCCCGCCTGCTTCATCTTGGTGACCTGCGCCGTAAAGGTCGTATCGGTCAGCTCATAGGTCGCCTGAGCGACATTGTTCAAGTTGCTGTAGCAAGCCAGGGACTCGGTGTAACCGGTCAGGCCGTCCTGACCATAGGCGTCATCCTGGTAAATGATGCCCACCTTCGGATTCGTGACGCCCAACGTCGCGGCAGCTTTGATGGCGTACTGGAGGCCGTTCTCCACTTGCAGGCGGTACGGCGTCCCGATCAGGATCATGTACTGCTGGCGGGCCAGGATCGAATCCAGCGAGGCGGCCGACACCAGCATCTTATCGCGCTCGGACAGACCCACAATGGCCTGGGTGGTTGGTGAGCCGAGGCTCTCAGCCAGCATCAGCACCTGATTGTGAATCTGGTTGTACATCTGGACCTGGATCTGCGGATTGTACTGTGAGTCCTTCTCGATCAGGTTGACTTTGAAGCCGTCAATGCCACCATTGGCGTTGACCGCCTTGAAGTAGGTCTCGATGCCCTTGGTGAGCGGGATGCCAATGGGAGCTGCGACCGGCCCTGAGAGTGGCGTCAGAATACCGAGGTTGATGGTCTTGTTCGCCACATCGACCCCAGGCCCCGCTTTGATGCCGCTCCCGCCGCCGGTAGCGCAGGCTGAGAGGAACACACTGAGGGCCGCGATCACGGTGAATAAGGTCATTGTGCGGCGTCGCGCCCGACGCGCCAGATGAGTCGCCATGAGTTTCCCCTCTCGAAAAAAGTTGCACGATGATGGATGGCCGGCGAATCAATGCCAACCGCCTGCGGCTGCGCGCCGCAGTCTCTGCGCCCTGGCTGGGCTACTGCGGCGCGTCTGCGCGCTGCGTAAGATCCATGCGTTCGACGTCGAGTTGGGGCTCGCGCTCTGATGAGGCCATCGCTGTGGTTGTCGGTGTAGCCGTCTCACCTCCTTTGCGTCGCGCCTCGACGCGCTGGGTAGCTGCGCGGATCCGGCGGGCGAGGCCGATGATGCCTGCAGGCTCGAATAGCAGGAAGACGATAATCAGCAGGCCATACAATATCGCGCTCAGATCACCACTGGAGATGCCCGTCGAACTGGCGTTCTGCGGCAAGAGCGAGAACGTGTTGAGCGCTGTCGGTATGGCGAACACGAAGGCCGCGCCCAGAATGGAACCCCAGACGCTGGCAACGCCACCGATCAGGATGGCGGCGATGAACTGAATGGAGAGCAGCAGGCTCCACGCGCCCGGCGTTGCGATGCCTGAGAGGGAAGCGTAGAGCGCGCCTGCGATCCCCGCGAGGAAGGAGGAGAGGACGAACGCGCCTATCTTGGCCTCGAACAGATTGATGCCCATGATCGCTGCCGCGGTTTCGTTATCGCGCACCGCCTGCCATGCGCGTCCAGGTCGTGAGCGGGCGACATTCGCGACGAAGCCTGCCACCAGCGCCAGCAGTGGCAACAAGAGAAGGAAAAAGCACTGGTTGGTCGTCAACTGGATGCCAAAGATCGGGTCGGGACTGGCGAACGTGAAATCGCCGATGCCAGGAGCGGGGAAGTTGAATCGCCCCTCTTGTCCGCCAGTGATAGAGCGCAAATTGATGAACAGATATTGGCCGATGAAGACCAGCGCCAGCGTGACGATAGCCAGATAGAAGCCCTTGAGGCGTAGCGCCGTCGGGCCGATCAGCGCGCCGATCAGCGCCGCGACGATGCCAGAGGCGGGCAGCCAGATCACAAACGAGAGACCCAATCCGGCGGGATCGCCGGGGAACTGTGGTGGGCTGCCACCGAGCCATGCGGCGGTGTAGGCGCCGATGCCCATGAAGAAGGCGATACCGAGCGAGATCTGTCCCGCGTACCCAGAGAGCACGTTCAGGCCAAGCGCTGCGATGGCTGCGACCATCGTGAAGTCAAGCACCGAGATCCAGCCGTCTCCACCGAAGAGGAATATGAGCGCAAGGACTACCACGCCGACAATCGCCAGGGCGCGATTCCGCGATGAGCGCGACAGTTCCAGCGGGGGTCCCGGTGGGGCGGCCACGGGCGTGGACGAGTCAGCAGGGCTGGGCGCGCTCATATCCGCTCCACCTTTCGTGTGCCGAACAGCCCGTAGGGGCGGATCAGCAGGACGAGAATCATGACCAGGTAGGGCGAAATCGTGTGGAAGTTGACGCCGAGGAATCCACTCGCCTCATAGCCCTGCGTCAGCACGTAGACCAGCCCCATCACGACGCCCCCGACGACGGCGCCTGGAATCGAGTCGAGGCCGCCGAGTATGATTGCCGGGAAGGCCACCAGGGCGGCCTGACCCAGCCCCACATCGAAGACGGGGTTGCCCGCGCCCGCCGCCAGGAAGACGCCGCCAACGGTCGCGATGGCCCCCGAGATGCCCCAGGCCAGCGCGTAGACCGTCGAGATTCGGATGCCCATCGCCCGCGCCGCTTCCTGATCGATCGCTGTGGCGCGCATGGCCAGCCCATAGCGGGTGAAGCGCAGAAAGGCATAGAGCGCGGCGCAGATCAGGGCGGTGACGACAATGCTGGCGAGCGCGTTCATGCCGAATTTGACGCCACCGACGGTGATGGCGCTCACGATGTCGAATGGAGCGGGCGCGCCGGGACTCTTGGCCCCCACCAGCATCGTGACCGCTGTCAGCAGGAGCACATCGAGGCCGATGGTCACCATGATGATCGTGAAGGGTGGCCGCCCAATCATGCGCCGCAGCACGACACGCTCGAAGATCACGCCGATCAGCGCGGTGACGCCGATGCCGAGAAGCAGCGCCGGGACGAAGCCCAGCCGCCACGAGAACATCGCGGTTGAGACAACGAATGTCCCCACCAGCAAGAACTCGCCCTGCGCAAAGTTGATGACCTCGCTCGCCTTGAAGATGATGGTGAACCCCAGCGCAATCAGCGCATAGTCACATCCCAGCGCGAGACCAGAGAACACCAGCTGGATGAATAGCGCCATGATAACCCCTCACTGTTGCGCGCTGCCTGCCTGCCTGCCGCTTGACGGGCGCCTGATCGCCTGACGCTTCGCTAGCCGCCGGAGTCCGTCTGCGCCTGCTCTTCGCCCAGGTATGCTTTGATGACCGCTGGATCCGTCTGCGTCTCCGTTGGTGTACCCATGGCGATGACCCGACCGAAGTCCAGCACGAGCACTCGGTCGGCGATGCCCATAATCATCGCCATGTCGTGCTCGACCAGGATCTGTGTGACTCCTAGCTGTTCTCTGACATCCAGCATGACAGCCGCGAGGTCCTGGCTCTCCTCGAGGCCCATGCCTGCCACTGGCTCATCCAGCAGGAGCAGGCGAGGTTGCGAGGCCAGCGCCCGCGCCAGGTCAGCTCGCTTTTGCAGCCCGAACGGCAGGCTGCCCAGCGTTCGGTGAGCGAAGCGCTCCAGTCCGAGCAATGCCAGCAGTCGCCTGCACTCCGCCCGGTTCTCGCGCTCCTCCGTCGCGGCTTGCCCAACATAGACCCCGCCGCGCAGAATGCCGCTCCGCATGCGGCTATGCCGCCCGAGCAGCAGGTAGTCGAGCACGGTCGTGTGGGGGAATTGCCCCAGGTTCTGGAAGGTCCGGGCGATGCCAGCGCTGGCGATTTGGTCGGTTCTGAGCCGCAGGAGGTCGCGTCCCTCGAAGGTCACCTGCCCGGCCAGGGGGCGATAGATACGCGAGAGGACGTTGAAGAGCGATGTCTTGCCCGCGCCGTTCGGCCCAATAATGGCAAACAGCTCGCCGGGCAGCACATCGAACGACACATCCGAAAGCGCGGTAAGCCCAGCGAAGCGCACCGTGACGTCGCGAACAGAGAGCAACGGCGTCTGAGCGACCGAGGTCAAGGAGGTCATGACGTCCACCGCCTCTCAGGCCGCTGTTGGCGTAGCGCGGCAAAGGCGCCACGCCCGCCTTCTTCTCCGTGCAAACCCAGGTAGAAGGTGCGCACGCGCTCGTCGCGCCGTAGCTCCGCTGCTGGCTGATCCAGCACGACCCGCCCGGTCTCCAGGACATATCCATGTGTCGCGTAGGTGAGCGCCATTTGCGCGTTCTGCTCGACCAGCAGCACCGCTGTGCCCGCCGCGCTGATTTCACTGATGATCTTGCCGATCTGCTGCACCATGACGGGCGAAAGCCCGAGGGATGGCTCGTCGAGCAGGAGCAGCCGTGGGTTGGCCATCAGCGCGCGCCCGATGGTCAGCATCTGCTGCTCACCTCCTGAGAGGTAGCCCGCCGCGCTCGAGCGACGCTCGCGCAGAATCGGGAATAACTCCATGACGCGTTCATAGGCGTGGCGAGTGGCGCCGGCGTCGCGCACGGCAAAGGCTCCCGCGCGCAGGTTCTCATCCACCGATAGCGCACCGAAGAGCCGACGCCCCTCTAGCGCCTGCGTGATGCCCAGCCGCACGATGCGTGGCGCGTCGAGGGCGGTGATGGACTGGCCATCAAACTCGATCGTTCCATGGACGATGCGTCCACCCTGGCTGCCCAGCAATCCAGAGATCGCCCGCAAGATGGTTGTCTTGCCCGCGCCGTTGGCGCCTAGCAGCGCCACCACCCCGCGGTCGGACGCCGTCAGCGAGACCCCGCGCACGGCCGCGATGACGCCCTGATAGGTCACCTCTAGCTCACGGACGACCAGCATATGTTTGCCTCACTCCTTCCGCTCTTTCCGCTACTCCTGCCACTCGCCGACTTTCACATGCCCCTTGAGCAGATTGCGCGCGATGATGAACCGCTGGATCTCATCAGTACCGTCGAAGATGCGGAAGACGCGCATCTCGCGATACCAGCGCTCGATGGGCAGCTCGCGAGTGTAGCCCATACCGCCGTGGATCTGGAGCATGCGATCCACCACGCGGTTGGCCATGTTTGCGCCATAGAGCTTCGACATCGAGGCCTGATGCCGGTTATCGAGGCCGCGGTCGGCCAGCCACGCCGCCCGCAGGGTGATCCACTTCGTCGCCTCGATTTCGACCGCCGAGTCGGCGATCATCCACTGGATCGCCTGTCGATCTGCCAGCGGTTGCCCAAAGGTGACCCGGTTTTGCGCGTGCTCGATGGACATCTCGAGCATCCGCTCGCACGCCCCGATGGCCCGCGCCGGGATGGCCCAGCGCGCCGCGCCGATCCAGCGCATCGCGAGATCGAAGCCGTATCCCTCCTCGCCCAGGATGTTCTCCTGCGGCACGCGCACATCGTTGAAGATCAGCGCCGCCGGATCCCACTCGCCCATGGTCGCGATTCGCTCGGACCGCCAGCCCATCTCGCGGTCAACCAGGAAGCAGGTGATGCCGCCATGTGGCCCTCGGTCCTTGTCCGTGACGGCAAAGACCATCGTGAAGTCGGCGTCATTCCCGTTCGTGATGAAGATCTTCTCGCCGTTGAGGACCCAGCAATCGCCGTCTTTGACTGCGGTCATGCGTATGGCGCCTGCGTCCGAACCAGCTTCTGGCTCGGTCAGCGCAAAGCACGACTGGCGGGCGCCCTCGATGGTTGGCAGCAGATAGCGTTGCTTCTGCTGCTCGTTGCAGGCGTAGAGGATGTTGTCTGCAGAACCGCCGAACGAGAATGGCACAAAGGTGCGTCCCAACTCCATCAGCGTCAGGCAGGTGGTGACCGATCCCAGATTGGCCCCACCATACTCTTCTGGCGTGTTGATGCCCCAGAAGCCCAGCTGTCGCGCCTTCGCCTGAAGCTCGCGCAGCTGCGCTCGCTCGATGCCTGGCCGACCCTCACGCTCATTGCGCAGCACGTCGCCTTCCAGTGGCGCCAGCTCGCGCCGCACAAAGTCGCGCACGGTCTGCTGGATCAGTTTCTCTTCGGACGCTAGCGTGAAATCCATCGTGATCCTCCGAGAGCATGACACCGACACGACACCGACATGACACCGACGCCTGCACTACCAGCGTTCCACCAGCGTTCGGCGCCTGCCTGCCTCAGCGTTCCTCAGCGTTATGCGCCTTCATACCTTGGCCGCCTCCGGCTCTAGCTCGTCTCCCATGTGGTGGGCATAGCCGTTCCACTCCGAGAGCTTGCGCGCCGCGCCGCGAACCGCATTGACGACCTCGGCCAGGTGGCGCTCGTCCAGTTGCGAGCTGATGCAGACGCTCGAGATGACAAACTCGACCTGACCGCTCTTGCCGAAAATGGGAGCATCCACGGCGGTGGCCCCACGATGGAACTCCCCGTCAGAGACGGCATAGCCCTGGCGTCGGACGTCGCGCAGAATGTCAGCGAACCGTACAGGATCGGTAATGGTCGCAGGTGTCATCGGACGCAGGCCCGCTGCGATGTGGCGTTGCCACTCCGATTCATCGTCATAGGCCAGAAAGCACCGCCCATGCGCGCCAGCCGTCAGCGGCGTTGCCTGGCCGATGGAGATGCTCAAGCGGCTAAAGCGCGCGTCTTCGGTGGGCGGCTGGGCTGCGGCGATATAGACAGGGCGGTCGTCCCAGCGCTGAACGAGCGCCGTCGTCATTCCTGTCTGCGCGGCGATGCGCCCAATCTCGGCGGTGGCGCGCGCAACGGCGTCGTTCAGTTCAGCGGCGCGGTCACCCAGCGGAATCAGGTAGGGTCCGAGACTATATCGCCGTGTTTCGTGATCGTAGTGAACGAAGTCTTCTCGTTCGAGCGTGCGCAAGACGCGCAAGCAGGTGGTGGGGCTGGCGCCCAGCTTACGGGCGATCTCGGTGAGCGACGAGGATTTGTACTTGTGGCGGCTGAGCAGCTTCAGCGCCTGCGCCGCCAGCGCGACGGATGGAACCGTGTACTCCATCGTCCCCCTCCTAGCGTCGTTGTCCAGGAGTCACGATTTTTCATATATGCAATGCGCTTTCAAATCGTGAGGTTGCGCCTAGTATACACAGGCGCTTCTTGTGCGTCAACAGTCTGCTGGGTAGTGGTTCTATCAAAACCGGGGGCAGTCGGGGCGCGGAGTGGGCGGGTAAACCAAATCATCGTGCGCCGTCCCAGCATGACAGAAGATGGATGAGACAGCCACGCGCTCCCGCTTGTACAGTTGCAGAGATGCGGCGGCGGGAGCGCGTGGTAGTGCTATGACGCGGCGGCGCATGCGGATATTACAAGCGGCTCAGCCTTCCAGCAGCTCGCGCGAGAGGTCGGCCACCAGATCGTAGCGGCCATAGGAGGGCATCAGATAGCAACCCTGGATCAGCCCGCGCGAGCGCGCCTGCGTGATGATCTCGCGCGCCAGAGCGATGCCCACCTCGCGCCCCTGCTCGCCCGCCTCGCGCATGCGCGCACGCACCTCCTCGGGGATGCTCATGCCTGGCACCTCGTTGTGCAGGTATTCGGCGTGCTTGGCGCTGTGCAGCGGGATCATCCCCAGGATGATCGGCGCGCCGACCGGGCCGAAGCGCTCGGCGAAGCGCTCCAGCGGGGCCAGCTCATAGATCGGCTGCGTCATGATGAACTGCGCGCCCGCGTCGAGCTTGTCGCGCAGGCGATGCAACTCTAGCTCGGTCTCGGTCATCTGGCCGTGCTCCGAGAGCAGCTCGTGCGCCACATCGCCCGGCAGCGCCAATTTGCGGCGGGCGCGCTCCTGGTCCACGTCAATCAGGCGATCCTCCATGTTGAGGTTGAGCGCCGCGCCGATAAAGAAGCGCGCGGGCAGGCCGAGCGAGCCGCCCGCCGCATCGTGCCCCTCATTCATGCCCTTCAGGATGCGCACCAGCCCCACGGAGTCTACATCCCACACGCCCGTCAGGTTCGGATAGTTGCCTGCGCGCAGCGGGTCGCCGGTCAGCGCCAGGATGTTGTGCGAGCCGAGCGCGTGCGCGCCCAGCAGGTCGGACTGGATCGCCATCAGGTTGCGGTCGCGCGTGGTGAAGTGGATGATCGTCTCCAGATCGAGGTAGTCGCGCAGCAGCCGCGCCAGCGCCAGACAGCTCATGCGCACGCGCGCCATCGGGCTGTCGGCGATGTTGATGTAGCGCACGCCCGCCTCGCGCAGCCGCGCCGCGCCATCCATGATCTTGCGCGGGTTGAGGCCTTTCGGCGGGTCTAGCTCGACGCTGACGACGAAGCGCCCGGCCTCCAGGTCCTCTTGTAGATGCGTGCGCTCGGTCAGCTCCTCGGGTGGGAAGGTCTCGGCGGGCGCGGCGGGCGCGATGACGGCGGGCATGGCCCACGCGCTGGCCTGCTCGGGCAGGTAGGCGCCGATGGCCCCACGCATGGCGGCGATATGCTCTGGCGTGGTGCCGCAGCAGCCGCCCACCAGCCGCACGCCTGCTGAGGCGAAGCGCTGGGCGTAGTCGGCGAAGTAGGCGGGGGTCGAGACGTAGAGGAAGCGATTCTCGACGCGCGTGGGCAGGCCCGCGTTGGGCTGGGCCGCGAGCAGCACATCGCGCTCTGGATCAATGCCCATCTTGCGCAGCGCCGCCGCCATCTCCACCACCGCGTCGAGGATGCCCGCCGGGCCGACGCTACAGTTCGCGCCGATCACATCTACCCCCAGCAGGGCCAGCGCGCGCGCCGCCTGTGCGGGTGTCTCGCCAGAGAGCGACTGGCCATCCTCGGCGAAGGTCATCTGCGCGACGATTGGCAGGCTGCCCACCTCGCGCGCCGCCAGCGCCGCCTGACGCAGCTCCGTCAGGCTGGAGAACGTCTCCAGGATGATGAGGTCGGCGCCGCCCTCCACCAGCCCCTCGATCTGCTCGCGGAAGATGGCGCGCAGGGCGGCCAGACGTGGCTCGTCGTCACGCGCGGTGGGGGCGACGGGCTGGCCGCTGGGGCCGACCGCGCCCGCCACGAAGACCGATTGCCCGGCGATGTCGCGCGCCTCATAGGCCAGCTTGGCGGCGCGGCGGTTGATGACGCGCGCCTGATCGGCCAGGCCGTAGGCGTTGAGCTTGGCGGCATTGGCCCCAAACGTGTTGGTCTCGACGATCTCGGCGCCCGCCAGAATGTATTGTCGGTGGACCTGCTGCACCAACTCCGGCGCGGTCAGGGTCAGCTCGTCGAAGCATCGCCCGTGCATCAGCGAGGCGCCCGCGCGAGCATAGAGCATCGTACCCATCGCGCCATCGCACAGCACTGGCCCCTGCCGCAGTCGCTCAAGCGCTGGTTCGCTCATGGTCCGCCTCGCTCTCCTCGTTCCCCTGCTGATAACCGTTGGTGGCCACTGATGGCCGTTGGTGGCCGCGGATGCGGCGGCGTCCGCGCGTGCGGGCGGACAGCCGCCACCCCATCGCGCGGACGCTCCCAGCCAGTATAATCCCAGCGGCGCGGGCGTGTCGAGCCGCGCTGACCAGGTCACAGTCAGGATGGCGAGGGGATGGCGGCCGGATGCCCCGCGACTTCGTCGGCCAGGCGGCGCAACGCAGGCTCGCGCTTCATCCGCACAGCGACGATGACTAGCCAGACCATCCATACGACATCAAGGACGTAGGCCAGCACGATGGCGTTCGACAGCGTCTGCGAGAAGCCCTCGACGCCGACGATCCAGCCCTGCGCCAGATAGGTGAGGCCAGCTAGCGCCATCAGGAAGGCGATTGGCCGTGGAACCCAGGCTATGCGCAGGACCGCGACCGCGAGCAGCAACACGGCAAGGCCTAGCGCGAAGTTCTGGTAGCTGCGCAGCCCCCACTCGATCCAGCGGATGGCCTCTGCGCTCGCGAAGCGCGCCGCCTTTTCGGCGTCTGCGGCGTTCACCCAGGCGGCATCGGCCTGCTTGTTGGCGACGCCATCCACCGCCTGAAGGCCGCCGTAGAGCGCCAGCGCCGCCACCGCCGACGCGGCGCCGAAGCGACCCCCCCAGCGCGCCAGCCCGGCCTGCACATCCACGGCGAAGGAGAGCGCGACCAGTCCCGCGACCAGCAGCGCCATCGCCGCGAACTGGCCAATGTGGACCAGCGTCCAACTCCCGCTGGCGGCGTACGTGGCGAAGATGGCGTGGTGGTCATTCGCCACCCCACCGGCATGCAGCAGGGTAATCACAATGTAGAGCAACTGCCCCACCAGCAGCAGCGTGCCGGCAACGCGCAGCGACGATCTGACAGTTCCGTTGTGCATGACGATGCTCCTTCTCGGTTTCACCGAACGATGTTGGCGCGGCAGTCGAGCGCGACGTGTTATGGCGCGCTCGACCGCCGCGCTGATGGGATTCCCTGCAATCCCCTCACGCTCCCTCGCGCTGACCACGATTCCCCTCACCAGCCACGCATGCGGCGCGTCCAGCGGGGGGCGCGGTTTCGTGTGTATGGTCGCGCCATGATACTGTGTTGCACAAGGTCATCGCGTCGGTACATCTACCGTATTTGGGCTGCGAGCGACCACGCGCTGAAAGACGCGCTCAGTGCGTGGCTGCCGACTGGAACAAACTCTGTCTCCCTCTGGGGCAGCCTGGAGCGAGGGCGCGTCATGCTATACTGCGGGCGTCCGCTGCTACGTGGGCGCCACCACTCGCGTCACCACTCGCCGCCTGGGAAGGAACGGTCTATGCCACCGGAGTCGCCAATCTCGCCGTCGCCGCTGGAGGGGATTCGCGTGGTGGACCTGAGCCGCGCGCTGAGCGGGCCGCTCTGCGCGATGCTGCTGGGCGATCTGGGCGCCGAGGTCATCAAGGTGGAGGAGCCAGGGGTGGGCGACGACAGCCGCCACTGGGGGCCACCCTTCCAGAACGGCGAGAGCGCCTATTTCCTGAGCTGCAACCGCAACAAGCGCGGCATCACGCTCAACCTGAAGCGTGAGGCAGCGCGCGAGGCGCTCTGGCGGCTGATCGAGCGCGCCGACGTGCTGATCCAGAACTTTCGCCCCGGCCTGATGGAGCAGCTGGGGCTGGGCTACGAGGCCGTGCGCGTGCGCAATCCGCGGCTAGTCTATTGCAGCATCTCGGCCTACGGGCAGGATGGCCCCGAGGCGCGGCGCCCCGGCTATGACATCATCATGCAGGGGACGACCGGCGCTACCAGCGTGACGGGCGATCCGGCTGGCTCGCCCTATCGCAGCGGGCTGCCAGTCTGCGACGTACTCTCTGGCATGACGGCGATGCAGGCGATCCTGGCGGCGCTCTATGTCCGCGAGCGCACGGGTCGCGGGCAGCATGTGGAGACGACGCTGCTCGGCGCGACGGTGGCGGCGCTGGGCAATTTCGCCTCCAGCTATCTCGTCTCGGGCGTCGCGCCGCATCGGGTGGGCAACAGCCATCCGCAGATCGCGCCGTATGACCTGATCCGCACGCGCGACGGCTATATCAATATCGCGGGTGGCAACGACGATATCTTCCGGCGGGTCTGCGCCGCGCTCGATCTCCCTGCGCTGGCCGACGACCCGCGCTTCGCCACGAACGCCGAGCGGGTGCGCAACCGCGCCGCGCTGCTGGCCGCGCTGGAGCAGCGCACGACCCAGCTCACCACCGACGAGCTGATGGTGATCCTTGACGCGGCCAACGCGCCCGCCGGGCCGATCCGCGATATGCAGCAGGTCTTGAGCAGCCCGCAGGCGCAGCACATCGGCCTCGTGCGCGAGCTGGAGCATCCGACGACAGGCGTAGTGCGGGTAGTGGATACGCCGCTGCATCTCTCCGAGACGCCCGCCACGCTGCGGCTGGCCCCGCCAACCCTCGGCCAGCATACCGCCGAGGTGTTGGCCGAGCTGGGCTATGATCCCGCGACCATCGCCGCCTGGCGCGCTGACGGCACGGCGGTGTAAACCATCTGGCGGTTGTAACCGCACATGGGTGGGCCACGGCGGGGCCGCGAAGCTCGGCTCCGTCTGCCGCCCGCGCGGACTCACTCGATCC
>JAICVT010000304.1 GCA_025935235.1 Ktedonobacterales bacterium
GCGCAACCAGAAGATCGGCATGGTCTTTCAGGCCTTCAATCTGATCCCGACACTGACCGCGCAGGAGAATGTCGAGGTTCCGCTGTATGTCGGCAAGCATCGCGGCAGCCCCTCACAACGCGCGAAGGACCTGCTGACGCTGGTCAACCTGGGGCATCGGCTCAACAACCGCCCCAGCCAGATGAGCGGCGGCGAGCAGCAGCGCGTGGCGGTGGCGCGGGCGCTGGCCACCAACCCCGCCATCGTCATCATGGACGAGCCGACCGGCAACCTCGACAAGCAGAACGGCGACAACGTGCTGCGCATGATCCGCGAACTGCGCGAGGCTACCGGAACGACCTTCGTCATCGCCACCCATGATCCTAACGTCGCCGCCGCCGCCGACCGCGCCATCCGCGTGGTGGATGGTCGGCTCGCCAACGACTAGCCGCAAACGCCAGCGCGGAGCTGGAGCCAGAGAGAACCAGAGAGAACCAAAGAGAAGACGAGGAGAGATGATATGAAGACGCGCATGTACTGGCGGTATGCCACACGGTCTCTGGCGCGCGGCGGGCAACGCTCGCTGCTGGCGATCTTCTGCGTCGCGGTCGGTGTGATGGCGATTGTCGCGTTGCAGCTCGTCAGCAACGCCATCAATCTGGGACTCACAAGCAATGTGCGCGCGCTCAATGGCGGCGATGTCTCGCTCGCCAGCTCGTCGGCGCCGCTGACCGCCAGCCAGCTCGATGGCCTGGCGCAACTCCAGGCGCAGGGCGTCATCACCACCTACACAGCGGTGGATAGCACGAGCGGCGAGTTTCATTTGGCCGCATCGAACGGCGTCTCGCACTTTTTCGTGGTGAACGCCGTTGATCCACACACCTATCCGCTGGAGGGCGCGCCCACCTTCACCACGCCGCGCGATGGCAGCCTGAGCGACCTGCTGCACGGCGCCTCGGTGGTTATCACGGCGCCGCTGGCCCAGTCGCTCAATCTCAAGCCGGGCGACACCGAGCGCCTCTATACCCGCGATGGCCGCTCGGAGGAGGTGACGATTGGCGGCGTCATCCAGGATACCGGGCTGTATCAAGGCTCGCAGCTGCTGATCAACCTGAGCGACTTCGCTCGCGTTCCTAGCGCCAATGGCCTTCCGGTCACCTATACCGCCATCTACGCCGACGTGGCGGGGCATAGCGACGCCAACGCCGCGCACGCCGAGAAGTTGCTCCAGGCGCGCTATCCACTGGCCACCATCCAGACGACACAGCAGGCGCTGGCCAGCAATCAGGCGCAGGTTCAGCAGGTACAATACTTCCTGCAGATCGTCGGCCTGCTGGCGCTGCTGATCGGCGGCGTGGGCATCGTCAACACCATGCAGGTGCTGTTGCGCCGCCGTCGCATCGAGATTGCCGTGCTCAAGACGGCGGGCTACCGGCGCGGCGACCTCTACGCGCTCTTTGGTCTGGAGGCGGCGCTGATCGGCCTGGTTGGCGGCGCGCTGGGCGCGCTGGCGGGCATCGGCGCCAGCTTCATCGTAAAGGGGCCGGTCGAGACGAGCCTGCAAACCACGCTGCCGACAACGATTGACTTCGGCACGGTCGGCGCGGGTGTGGTGGTCGGCTTCGTGACGGCGTTGATCTTTGGGCTGCTGCCCATCGCCCAGGCGGCGCAGATTCGCCCGCAGTCGGTGCTGCGCGAGACGCCAGAGCCAGTTGGCTGGCGTGGGCGCCTCCTGACGGTCGCGCTGCTGGCGCTGCTGATCGTGTTGTTCTTCGGGCTGGCGCTCACCATCCTGGGCAATGTTGCGGTGGCGGCGCTGGCGGTCGGTGGCGCGGGCGTCTTCTTCCTGGCGCTGAGCCTGCTCTTCGGGGCGATCACGCTGATCGTCAGCCGGCTGCCGATCGTCGAGTCGTTCCGCTGGTGGATGATCCCACTGTTTGGCGCGCTGCTGGCGGTCGCGGGCGCGCTCACCGTTGCCATCCCGGCGTTTGGCGCGCTCTGCCTGGCAGCGGTCGTGACCGCCCTCGTCGTGGAGCTGCTGCCGCGCAACTGGAAGGCCAACGTCAAGCTGGCGCTGCGCAATCTGGGTCGGCAGAAGGCGCGCACCGTGACGACCTTGCTGGCGCTCTACATCGGCGTCTTCTCGATTGGCCTGATCCTCGTGCTGGGGCAGAACATCAGCACAGCTATCAACTCGTTCCTGCTGAGCGGCAATGGCCTGAACGCCGAGATCATCACCAACGGCGCCGATAAGCCTGCCGTGGAGCGCGAACTGGCGCGCTTCTCGACCATCAGCCACCAGTCGGTCGTCTCGTTCACCGAGGCCGCGCCGGTCGCGGTCAACGGCCAGTCAGTCGGCGCGTTTGTCGCGCGGGCGACCGCCGACGGCAAATACACCGCCGCCGACGTAGCGGGCGCAATGAATGGCGCGCAGGGCTACGATCTCGCGGGCGGCCAGCGGCTCAATAGCGTTGACACACCCATCGTCAGCGGGCGCGCGCTGGATGGCGCCGACGCGGGTACGCTCAACGCGCTGCTGCCAGTCGCGGCCTCGCAGGCGCCGAGCAATCTGCGGCTGGGCGACACCGTGACTATCGTGAGCCAGACCGACCACACGCCGGTGACGCTGACCATCGTGGGCTTCTACTCCTCCACGATCCCGCAGTCGGCACCGATGCTGACGGATAGCGGCGTGGTGACGACGCTCAGCGCGGGCGCGCCACAATACGGCTTCCGGATGCACGTCGACCCGAGAACCATTGACGCCACACTGGCGAGCATCCAGGCGGCTGTGCCGAGCGCGCTGATCTTCAACTTCTCGGATTTCGCCGACCAGTATGCGGCGCTGCTGCACAACCTGATCTCGGTGCTGATGGCGGTGACCTCGCTGGCGATGCTGGCCAGCGTCATCATCATCGCCAACGCGGTGGCGCTCTCGATGCTGGAGCGGCGGCGCGAGCTGGGCATCCTGAAGGCGGTCGGCCACACCAGCCGCAGCGCCCTCGGCGAGACGCTGGTGGAGAATGGCGTGATCGGGTTTACCAGCGCGCTGCTGGCGCTGATCGTGGTGGTCATCGCGGCGACCCTGCTCGGCAAGTTCGCGCTGAACATCGCGATTGTGATTCCGACCACGACGGCGCTGGGCGTGGTCGCGGCGACGGTCGCGGTCTGCATGGCGGTGGCGGCAGCCGTCGCCTGGCGCGCCACCCGCGTGCGGCCAGTCGAAGTATTGCGCTACGAGTAGCCCGGAACGGCGCCCCCTGACCCCCTCTCCCGCGAGGAAGGGGAATCTGAACTCCCCTCTCTCTGTGGGAGAGGGGCTGGGGGTGAGGTCACGCATGATGATACAGTACGCGGGAGCGGTCGCGCCGCGTGTTGATCGGGTTCATCTCGGAGAGGAGACGCCAATGAGCCGTCTTTCTCGCCGCTTTGGCGGTCTGCGCTGGCGGCTCATGCTGGCCTTCTTCGTGACGGCATGGATCGGCATGATTGCGCTCGAAGGGTTGTTCGTCGTCATCCCCGACATCGCGAGTCTGGCGGCGCCACAGCGGCCCATCGCGCTGGCGCAGGACCTGTCGAAGCTGGCGCCGCGCCTCGCTCCAGCCCTGGCGCAGACGCCGCCCGATCGCGCGCGGCTGGTCGCCACGCTCGGCTCCTTCAAGCAGCCCATGCTGATCTCCGAAGCTCTGACGGACAATATCCGAGGCTCCGTGACGATCATCGCTGGCGACAATGCCTCGCTGTTCGTCGTGACGCCAGATGGCAGCGTGGTCGCCGCGCTACCCGCCTCGGCGCGGTCGGCCAGCGACCTCGCGGGCATCCAGAATGATCCGGCGGCGCGCGCGGTGATCGCCGCCGCGCGTCATGGTGGGCGGCCAACCGCCGACTGGTCGCAGAGCACTGCCAGCGGGCTGACGGTCGCTGCCGCGCCCATCACCGACGCCAGCGGCGCTGTGCGCGGGGTGTTGCTGCTGGGGGTTGACCTCGCCGCGCTGGCCCGCCCCATTCTTCTGAAAAACCTGCTGGCGCTGATCCCCAGCACGATCGTGTTCGCGCTGATCGCCAGCGCCTTTGGCGCGCTGTTTGGCTCGCTGACGGCCAACCGGCTGACGCGCCGCCTGAGCCGACTGACCACCTCGGCGGACGCCTGGAGCCAGGGCGACTTCAGCGTCGTCGCGCACGATCCCTCGCCCGACGAGCTGGGCCAACTGGCGCGCGACCTCAACCGCATGGCCGAGCAGCTCCAGAGCCTGCTGCAAGATCAGCAGCGGCTGGCGGTGGCCGAGGAGCGCAACCGGCTGGCGCGCGACCTGCACGATTCCGTCAAGCAGCAGATGTTCGCGCTGACGATGCTGCTGGGCAGCGCGCAGATGGAGGTAGCGGATGGCTCCGAGGCGCGGCGCACGCTGCAAGAGGCCGAGCGGATCGCAGGCGGAGCGCAGCAGGAGCTGACCTCGCTGATCCACGCGCTGCGCCCGGTGGCGATGGCGAACCAGAGCCTGAGTGTGGCGCTGCGTGAGCTGTGCGAGAGCTGGGCCAAACGCACTGGCGCCACATTCGACGTGCGGATTCCCGACGGCCTGACGCTGACGCCGAGCGCCGAGCAAGAGGTCTTCCGCACCGCGCAGGAGGCGCTGGCCAACGTCGCGCGCCATAGTGGCGCGACGCGCGTAGAAGTGCGCGCCGAGCGCGATTCGGAGCGGCTGACGCTGCGCATCCGCGATAATGGGCATGGCTTCGATGTGGCGCGCGCCGATCGGCAGGGCGTGGGGCTGCGCAGCATGCGCGAGCGCATCGAGGGGCTGGGCGGGACGCTCCAGATCTCCAGCGTGCCGGGCGGCACGCGCATCGAGCTGAGCGTGCCGGTGGCGCAGGACGCGTCCGCTGGCCGCGTCGCCAGCGCTATCGCCGACCCACAGGCGGCGCCGACCGCCGAGCGTTGACCGCTGTAGGGGCACATAAGGAGCGAACGATGGCACAGACGATCACCGTCCTGATCGTGGACGATCATCAGATGGTGCGACAGGGCGTGCGCGCCTTTCTGGAGAAGCAGCCCGACATCAGCGTTGTCGGCGAGGCGGTGTCTGGCGCGGAGGCGCTGCGGCTGGCGGCTGAACTGGCGCCAGACGTGACGCTGATGGACCTCGTGATGCCTGAGATGGATGGCGTCGAGACGACACGCCGCCTGAAGCAGGTCAGCCCACGCAGCCAGGTCATCATCCTGACCTCATATCACGACGACGAGCACATCTTTCCGGCGATTCGCGCGGGCGCGCTCTCCTATGTGCTGAAAGATGTCAGCTCCGGCGAGCTGGTCGAGATCGTGCGCAAGGCGGCGCGGGGCGAGGCGGTCATGCATCCGCATGTCGCCGCGCGTGTGATGGAGGAGCTGCGCGGCGGGCCACGCGCGCA
>JAICVT010000230.1 GCA_025935235.1 Ktedonobacterales bacterium
CGAAGCTGCTCTGGTTCCCTCACTGGTTCCCGCAAAGGAACCTGTTCCCGGAGGGAAACGTGGGTGGCCAACGAGACCGAGATGACCCGTGATGAGCGCAGCACGTACTTGAAGGGGATGCACCCACGCTATCACCAGACGCATCGCGTGAGGCGCATCGCGTGGGGCGCATCGCGTGGGGCGCATCGCGTGGGGCGCATCGCGTGGGGCGAGGCGCGCTCCTGGACGAGCTCGGATGGGATGGAGCAGGTGACGGGGCTGCATCGCCCGAGCCTGGTGGGGCGGCTGCCTGGTCCACGCCTGGTCCACGCCTGACCCCAGCCTGGCCCACGCCTGACACGGCGTCCCCGCCAGCGCCAGCGGGGACGGATGTATGGCGCGCCACCGCACCGCGCCACCGCACCGCGCCACCGCACCGCGCCACCGAGCGGTTGCGCTTGCCGCGCAAAGGACCTGAGTGCGCCAACCACGCGCCTCGCGACGTGCCGGACGTGCCGATGGACGCGCATCTCCTGGGAGACGCGCGACCCCGGCCACTGGGCGGGAACATCTTCATTTGAGTTGACGCGCCCCGGCCCCCTCGCCCTGCGGAAGAGGGGGAGCCGGAGACGGGAGCGAGGAAGACGGGCTCGCTATCCCCAACACGGCCTATGGACCGTCGCCATGCGTGCGCGCGCATGCTACACTGGCTGAGTAAGAGGAGGCTCGCTCCCTTGTGCGGCCTTGAAAGCCAGCGTCGCGTCGGCGCCAGTCTCAAAAGGAATCGCGATGGATGCGATAGACCGCCAGCGAACCCGCAAAGCGCCCCGGATCGCGCGGGACGCTCAGAGTCCTCAGAATCCTCAGAGTCCTCAGGATGCCTGGGGTCCGCAGACCCCGCGTACCTCGCAGGTCTCGCAGCCGCGACCGACCGTGCGCACGCCACAGGTCTCGGCGCCGACTCGCACACAGGCGCAGGTCAGCGAGACAGCGACCACGCTGGTCACGCGCGTGGGACCGACTTCCGCCCGCCTGCCCGCCACACGAGCGTCCCAGGGGGCGGAGGCCGAGAGCGACGACATGGTGATGGTCATCGCGCCGCGCCGTGTAGTGGCCCCGACCGCGCCGACCCGCGCGCCGCGCACTGGCCGCCCGGTGCTGAGCACGACGATGCGCTTCGTGGTGGGCATCGTCTGCATCGCCGCGGTGATGGCGGTCGCGCTGGGCTACAATGTGCTGCATTCCGCCTCGGCCACCGGCGCCGATGTCGCGGGGGCCGTGCCGCCGCCATCGGGGCGCGGGCCGATCACGGCCTCGGTCGGCGTCATCGTCGCCGCGCCGCCGCCGCAGTCGGTGCATTCGACCGGGACCGTCTCGCCCTATCAGGCGCAGGTCGTCACCACCTCCTCTGGCGGCTCCGTCTCGGCCAAGGGTCGGCTCTCGCTAGAGCCATGCCAGGCGAGCTACATGTTCGTGCCGAACATCGGCCAGTGGACCGTGCCGCCGGGCTGCTATGCCAACATCTACGTGCCCAACCGCGCCAACTACATCCAGGCCGCTAGCTGGGGCTACTGCAACTGGTGGGTTGAGGTGACGCACCCCAACGCGCCCAACATCACCTACGGCAATTACCCGCGCGGCACGACCCCAGTGGCGGGCGCGGCGATCTTCTTCGACGGTGGCGAGCAGGGCGCCGACCCCGCTGGTCACTGGGCCGAGGCGGTGGCCGTCTCGCCCGACCACTACTGGGTGCTAATCAGCGAGATGAACTTCGCATGGCGCGGCGGCGGCTTCGGCAAGATTGACTATCGCTACATTCACGTCTCGCCGCACGTCCACTTCCTCTACGGCGTGTAACCTGACCACCTTGCCCTGTGGGCAAGGGAATCTGGTAGCTCCCCTCCCCCGCTTTGCGGGGGAGGGGCTGGTGGTGGGAGCGCGCCTTGCGGCCACCTTGCGCTGTCGGCTACACTGAGGTCGTATGTCTATCGCAGTTGTCTCCGACCTCACGATGTCTTTCGGCGCCGAGCTGATCTTCAGCGGCGTCTCTTTCCGCGTGGACGCGCGCGACCGCATTGGACTGGTCGGCCCGAATGGCGCGGGCAAAACGACGCTGCTCAATCTGCTCGCCGGGCGGCTGGAGCAGGAGCGCGGCGAGATCGCGCTCGCTCAGGGCGTCAGCGTCGGCTATCTGCCGCAGGTGGCCGACTTTCATCCGGAACGCAGCCTGGCCGACGAGATGCGCGCCGTCTTCACCCATGTGCGCGCCTGGGAGCGCGAGCTGGCCGAGCTGGCCGCGCGCATGAGCGATCCGGCGGCGCTGCGCGATCCCGAAGCCTACCACGCGCTGCTGGAGCGTTACGCCGAGATGCAGGCGCGCTTCGAGCACGCCGGTGGCTACACCATCGAGCCGCGTGTGCGGCAGGTGCTGGATGGCCTCGGCTTCACCCGCGAGCAGCAGGAGGCGCCCGCGCGCCAGCTCAGCGGCGGCCAGCAGACGCGCGCCGCGCTGGGCCGCCTGCTGCTGTTGGAGCCTGATCTGCTGCTGCTCGATGAGCCGACCAACCACCTCGATCTGGCGGCGCTGGAGTGGCTGGAGACGTATCTAGGCGCGTGGCGCGGCGCGGTGATCGTCGTCTCGCACGATCGCTACTTCCTCGACCGCGTCACCACCCGCACCATTGAGATCGCCCACCAGCGCGCCGAGCTGTACCCCGGCGCCTATTCGAAGTATGTGCAGATGCGCGCCGAGCGGCTGGAGCGCTGGCGCAAAGACTACGAGGCGCAGCAGGAGCACATCGCCCACACCGAAGAGTTCATCCGCCGCTACAAGGCCGGGCAGCGCGCCAAAGAGGCGCGTGGCCGCCAGAAGCAGCTCGACCGGCTGGAGCGCATCGAGCGACCGCCGACCGAGAGCACGATCAAGTTCCATCTGGGCGCGGCCATCGAGCCGGGGCAGATCGCGCTGACGACCGAGAAGCTGGTGGTCGGCTTCGAGGGTGGCAGTGACGGCGCAGCGCTGCGCGTGCGGATGGCCGACACGATCGTGGAGCGCGGGGCGCGTATCGGGCTGATCGGCCCGAATGGCAGCGGCAAGACCACCCTGCTGCGCACGCTGGTCGGGCAAATTGCGCCGCTGGAGGGCCACCTGACATTGGGACGCAACGTGCAGATCGGCTACTACGCCCAGACACACGAAAACCTCAACCTCAACGCCACCCTGCTGGATGAGATTCGCCAGGTGAGCCAGCTGAGCGAGGAGGGGGCGCGCGGCTATCTGGGCCGCTTCCTCTTCACGGGCGACGATGTCTTCAAGCCGGTCGGCGCGCTGAGCGGCGGCGAGCGCAGCCGCGTGGCGCTGGCCAAGCTGACGCTGCAAGGGGCCAATACGCTGGTGCTGGACGAGCCGACCAACCACCTCGATCTGCCCGCGCGCGAGGCGCTGGAGGGCATCCTGCGCGAGTACGACGGCACGCTGATCTTCGTCTCGCACGACCGCTACTTTGTGGATGCGCTGGCGGAGGGCATCTGGGCGCTGGAAGGTGGCGAGGTGGTCGTCTACGAGGGCAATTACAGCCGCTACCGCGCCCGCCGCGCGCAGATCGAGGTGGCGGCGCAGCAGGCGGCGGCGCGCGAGGCGACGCTGGCGGCGCAGGCCACTGAGGCGCAGGAGCAGCCCGCCACACGCGGGGCGCCCGCTCGCGGCGGCAAGCGCGGCAAGCGCGGCGCAGAGCCAGCGGGGCGCTCGGTGGAGCAGGTAGAGCGCGAGATCGGCGAGCGCGAGGCGCGGTTGGCGGCGCTGGAGACGGAGCTGTCTAGCGCCAGCGCGGCGGCGGATGTGGCGCGTGTGGCCGAGCTGGGCGCCGAATACGAGCGCGAGCAGGCGCTGATCGAAACGCTCTATCAGGAGTGGCAGCAGCTGGCGAGCTGAGGGCGCGGCCCCCACCCCCAACCCCTCCCCCGCGACGCGGGAGAGGGGAGCCGGAGGCGAGGCGCTGGTGAGGGCTAGTTCCCAGCCCGCGCAGGCGGGCTTTGCAGCCAGAGGCCCGTAGCCTGCGGGTTTACCCGCCAGAGCGCCCCCGCCGCGCCATCCACTGTTCCGAAGAATGATGCAAACGACAAAATGAGGAGAGCAGGCCCATGCCATACATCCTGGGGCTGACGGGCAACATCGCCAGCGGCAAGACCACCGTCGGGCTGATGCTGCTGGAGCTGGGCCTCTCGACTTACATTGACGCCGATACGGTCGTCCACGAGCTGTATCTGCCGGGGCAGGCGCTGCCCGCGCGGCTGGCCGAGGCGTTCGGCCCGGCTGTGTTGGGCGCCGATGGCGGGGTAGATCGCCGCGCGCTGGGCGCCATCGTCTTCGACCATCCCGAGCGCCTGCGCCAGCTCGAAGCAATCGTTCATCCCGCCGTGCGCGAAGCGTTGCTGGCCAAAGTGCGCGCCTTGCCCGCCGACGCCATCGGCGCGCTCGACGCCATCAAGCTCGTCGAATCGGGCTATGCGCCGTTCTGCCATGGCCTCTGGATCGTCACCTGCCCAGAGGAGATACAGATGCAACGCTTGACCCAGCAGCGCGGCCTCAGCGAAGAGGAAGCCCGCGCGCGCATCGCCGCTCAGCCTCCCATCGAAGCGAAGCTGCCGCTGGCTACCGCCGTCATCCACAATGACGGTTCGCTCGACAGCCTGCGCCAGCAGGTGACGGACGCCTGGCGCGCCTTCGTGGCCAGCCTCCCGCAGCAGCGCCCCTAGCGCGCTCACCGCCACCCGCTCGGCTGGCCTCGGCGCCCGCACGAGGGAGATGAGTAATCCTCATGGAACACTACGTCACCGCGACCTCCACCGAGGGCGGCGCCACGACGGCGTTTCGCCGCACACGCATCGTCTGCACGCTTGGCCCGGCGTGCAGGAGCGAAGAGCAGATCGAGCGCCTCGCCCGCGCTGGTATGGACGTAGCGCGCATCAACTTCTCACACGGCACGCACGACGAACATGAGCAGACCATCGCGCGTGTGCGCCGCGTCGAGGAGCGGATTGGGCATCCCATCGCCATCTTGCAGGACCTGCAAGGCCCCAAGATTCGCATCGGCGCGCTGGCCGACCACCAGACGATCACGCTGAAGGACGGCCAGAGCTTCACCATCACCACGCGCCAGATCGTCGGCGACGCCAGCGCCGTCTCCACCACCTACGCCGCGCTGCCACAGGATGTGAAGCCCAATGACCGCATCCTGCTGGCGGATGGCGCGGTTGAGCTGCGGGTGGTGGGCGTGGATGGCCAGGACGTAACGACCGAGGTCAAGCATGGCGGCCCACTCTCCGAGCATCAGGGCATCAACCTGCCCGGTGTCGCCGTCAGCGCGCCTGCCCTGACCGAGAAAGATCGCGCCGATGTGCGGTTTGGCGTGCGCCACGCGGTAGACTACATCGCGCTCAGCTTCGTGCGCCGCTCGGAGGACGTGCGCGCGGCCAAGGCCGCCATCGCCGAGGAGATCGCCGCTAACCCCGACCGCGCCCGCCCCAAATCGCCGCGCGGCCTGCATCCTTCGGTCTACATCGCCGATCAGACCATCCCGCTGATCGCCAAGCTGGAGAAGCCGGAGGCCATAGCCAATCTGGACTCGATCCTGATGGCGGCGGATGGCGTGATGGTGGCGCGCGGCGACCTGGGGGTGGAGATGCCGCTGGAGCAGGTGCCGCTGATCCAGAAGAAGATCATCGCGCGGGCCAACCAGCTCGGCCTGCCTGTCATCACGGCCACGCAGATGCTCGAATCCATGATTACGCACCCGCGACCGACGCGCGCCGAGGCCAGCGATGTCGCCAACGCTATCCTCGACGGCACTGACGCGGTGATGCTGAGCGCCGAGACGGCCATCGGGGAGTATCCCATCGAGGCGGTGGAGGTGATGGCGCGCATCGCTGTGCAGGCGGAGTCGGCCTGCCAGCCGCCCGCGCACGGCGCGCGTCGCGGTGACAAGGCGCAGGCGGTGGCCAGCGCCGCCAACACACTGGCGCACGAGGCGGGCGCGCGGCTGATCGTCGTCTTCACGCGCACCGGCATGTCAGGCCAGCTGATCTCGAAGGAGCGGCCTGGCGTGCCAATCGTGGCCTTCTCGCCTTTCCAGACGGTCATCCGGCGGCTGGCGCTGTGGTGGGGCGTCATCCCGCGCTACCATGAGTTGACGGGAACCATCGAGCAGCGCATCGCCTCCGCCGATCTGGCGCTGCGCGCGAGCGGCATGGCGCAGCTGGGCGATGAGGTGGTCATGATGGGCGGCATGCCCTCTATCGGGCGCACGCGCACCAACTTCGTCAAGCTGCACCGCATCGGCGAGTTGGAGGAGCGCCCCAACTGAGGAGCGCTCAAGATCGGCCCATCACCCCGCGGCGGACGTGGCGCTCGGCGTGGCGTCCGGTGTCGGGTCTGGCATGGCGTCGGCGGGGATGGTGATCGAGAATCCGCTGAAGCGCGCGCTCGGCGAATTGCCCGCGCCAGATCTGGCGGCGTCCGCGCTGACGAACAGCTCGACGCTGGTATAGCGCTGCCAGACCGCCGCGCCGGGCAACGCCACACCGCCGGGCAGAGCGGTCGCCGTTGGGCTGAGCGGTGGGCCGTAGGGCCCCAGCTCGGCGATGCTGGTCGGCAGCCACATGAGCGTCCACGCGCCGACCGTCGTCCACTGTGTCCCATCCGGGCTGACGAAGCCCGTCACGGCGTCGCCCACCTGGCTGACCCGCAGATAGACCCCCTGCGTCGCGGCTGCTGGCGCGGGCAGCGATGCGCTGCACCACGGCGTCCCCGCCGCGTTGGCGCACAGCGCGACCGTCGCGGCGGCTCCCGGCGCGGGCTGGCTGAGCGCCAGCGTGACAACGTGCCACGCATCGAGCCGCAGCGCGATGCCGCTGTGTAATCTGGCGCTGTGTGATGCGTTCGCGGCGTCGGATGGCGCCACGCGGACGGTGAGCGAGAAGTCGCCCGCTGGCGCGCCCTGCGCTACCGCGACGCTCGCCGCTGGCGAGGCTGGGATGGAGAGCGTCAGCGCGCCCTGCGCCACCTGCGCCAGCGGCGCGCCCGCGACGTTGCCGGCGGGAGTCGCTGCCAGCAGCCAGCGAGGATCGAGCGCGTCGCCGCTGAAGTCATCGCTAAACGCCGCTGGGTCAGGCGCGCCGCCCAGCGCGACAGATGTCGAACTGGGCATCAGGCCGGGCGCGAGGGAGCGCAG
>JAICVT010000536.1 GCA_025935235.1 Ktedonobacterales bacterium
ACACCGCGCTCCAAGGTCATCCTGCTGGGCAACCCCAACAACCCGACGGGCGCCGTCATCGCCCGCGAGGAGCTGGAGAAGATCGGCGCGCTGGCGCAGGCGCGCGACCTGCTCGTCATCAGCGACGAGGTCTATTCGCGGCTGGTCTATGGTGAGGAGCATGTCTGCATCGCTGCGCTGCCCGGCATGCGCGAGCGCACCGTGCTGGTGGATGGCTTCTCGAAGGCCTACGCTATGACGGGCTGGCGCGTCGGCTATGTCTGCGCGCCCACCCACCTGCTGGAAGCGATCCTGAAGGTGCATCAATATGCCATCATGTGCGCCGCTACCATGAGCCAGGCGGCGGCGCTAGAGGCCGTTCTGCACGGCGAGGACGACGTGCGGGCGATGGTGGCCAGCTACGATCAGCGCCGCAAGCTGATGGTGTCAGGATTCAACAGCATCGGGCTGACCGCCTACGAGCCGCGCGGCGCGTTCTATGTCTTCCCGTCCATCGCCGCGACTGACCTGACCTCCGATGAGTTCGCCGAGCAACTGCTGCGCGAGGAGCAGGTGGCCGTGGTGCCAGGATCGGCGTTTGGCGCGGCGGGCGAGGGCTTCATCCGCTGCACGTATTGCGCTGCCCAGGACAAGATTGAGCAGGCCATCGAGCGCATGGGCCGCTTCATGCGCGCCCACGCCCGCTAATCGCCGCTGAGCGCCCAGCCGCGCAGCCCAGGGATGGCGACTAATCAGAGTTGAGAAGGTAGATTCCGCATGACCACCGCCGAAGCCGCTACCGCGACCGACTATGAGATAGTGATTGGGCTGGAGGTCCACTCGCAGCTATTGACGGCCAGCAAGATGTTCTGCCGCTGCCCAGCGGACTATGCCAACGCGGCGCCCAACACCCACTGCTGCCCGATCTGCATGGGCTTCCCTGGCGTGCTGCCCGTCATCAACGAGCAGGCGGTGGACTACATGATGATGACGGCGCTCGCCCTGCACTGCGAGATTCCCGACTTCTCAAAGTTCGACCGCAAGAACTACTTCTATCCCGATCTGCCCAAGGGCTACCAAATCTCGCAATATGACCGCCCGCTGAGCCAGAACGGCTACCTCATCATCAATCTGCACGGCGCGGAGAAGCGTATCGGCATCACGCGCGTGCATCTGGAGGAGGACACCGGCCGCCTCGCCCACATCAACGAAGACGGCGACAGCTACAGCCTGGTGGACCTCAACCGCGCGGGTGTGCCGCTGATGGAGATCGTCAGCGAGCCAGACATGCGCAGCCCAGAGGAGGCGCGGCTGTATATGGAGAAGCTGCGCTCGATCCTGGTCTATCTGGGCGTCAGCTCGGGCAAGATGGAAGAGGCGGCGCTGCGCTGCGACGCCAACATCTCGGTGCGCCCGCGCGGCCAGCAGGAGTTCGGCGTCAAGACCGAGATCAAGAACATGAACTCGTTCCGCGCCGTCGAGCGCGCGCTGACCTACGAGGCGCAGCGGCAGATCGAGGAGCTGAAGGCCGGGCGCACGATCGTGCAGTCCACCCGCGGCTGGATCGAAGACCGCGGCGTCACCGTCTTGCAGCGCGTCAAAGAGAACTCCGACGATTATCGCTACTTCCCGGAGCCAGATCTGCCGCCGCTGGTCATCAGCCGCGACTGGGTCGAGGGGCTGCGCGCGCGGCTGCCCGAGCTGCCCGACGCCGCGCGCGAGCGCCTGGAGCGCGACTACGGCCTCTCCTCCTACGACGCCGAGCAACTGACGGCGGAGCGCGCGCTGGCCAGCTACTTCGAGGCGGCGCTGAAGGCGGGCAAACCCGACAAGGGCGGCGATCAGGCGGCGCGCGCCAAGGCCGTCGCCAACTGGATGCTGGGCGACCTGCGCCGCCTGCTCAACGCCGCCAGCCTCGACATCGCCGAGAGCAAGGTGTCGCCCGCCGGGCTGGCTGAGTTGCTCGATATGATGGACGCCGGAACTATCAGCGGCAAGCAAGCGAAAGACGTGCTGGAGAAGGCCTTCGCCAGCGGCCAATCGCCCAAAGCGGTGGTCGAGGCCGAGGGCATCTCGCAACTGAGCGATACGGGCGAGCTGGAGTCAATTGTGGAGTCGGTGATCGCCGAGAACCCGAAGGCCGTGGAGGACTTCCACTCCGGCAAAGCCTCGGCGGTGCAGTTCCTGATGGGGCAGGTGATGAAGCGCACAAAGGGGCGCGCGCGCCCCGATGTCGTGATTCCCCTGCTGCAGAGCAAGCTCGGCCAGGCGTGAGCGCGTCC
>JAICVT010000341.1 GCA_025935235.1 Ktedonobacterales bacterium
CCGCCGAGAGGTTGCCCCATTCGGGTTCGGATGGCTCATCGCTCGCATGCAGCTCCCCATCCACGTTTCGCCGCTCTCCGCGCCCTTCATCGGCTCCTGGCCCCTAGGCATCCACCCAACGCCCTGCTTCGCTTGGCTCGCTCGCACTTTCAGTCTCCCAAAAGTGTATCGCTCCAGCGATTCGCGCGCATACCGCAGCCAACGCAATCCGGCTGCGCCTTACATGCGCACACAATCTCCCTCCGCAAGCAAACTCACTCGCATCGGCAAAATTGAAGCAGTAATCACAATGCGCGTGACGCTCGTCACTCTCGCGCATTGCGCTCTCATCACACTATGTGGTTGTTCAGGAACGTCTTATCATGCCCCTGGATCGCTGCCAGAGGGCTTGACGCCTCAACCGTGGTGAACCCGTTCGACGGCGCAAAAGGCCGTCAGCGAATTTCATGGTTTTTGAGGCGCTCACATATATTGCCATAGCTCCCCATGCGGTGTCAAGACGTTTGGCGCCAATCTGGTTGAAACTCGACGGTATTCGCGCGCCATCCCCCCAAATGGGCCGCGCCGACCAACCAATCTGGCTAGCGCGGGCGAGTGATATGGTAGCGCTACGATCCGCGGCGCACGCAACCTGTGCTACACTGTGCCCCTCAGGCTCGCGATCGTCCATCACGTCGCTTATCGTGGCCACGTATCAAAGGAGGAGCCAGGTGGAGAATGGTGGAGGACAAAACCAGCGCGGCTTTTGGAGTCGCCTCCGCACTCAGGGGCGCACGACTGGCGTCGGACTCGCGACCGGCATCGCGATTGGCGCGGGCCTCGGCGTCGCGCTCGGCAACCTCGCGATAGGCATCGCCATCGGCGCGAGCATCGGCGCGGCGTTTGAGGTAGTCAACCAGCGGCGGGGCCGCCCCTGACCCACGGCGGCCGACTCCATCGTCATCTGGCCGCGCCTCAGTCGAGCTGGCGGATCTGGCGCGAGAGCAGCCCCAGCGCGGTTAGCAGAACGCTGAGCAAGCCACCCGCCACGAACATCCACGCCGGGCCGACCACATCGGTCAGCGCGCCGACCACCGCCAGCCCAATCGGCTGGAGGCAGAGCGAGCCAAGCCAGTCCACGCTGGAGACGCGCCCCAGTTTGTCGGGCGGCACAAGCTCCTGCATGGTGGTGGCCCAGATGATCTCGAAGACGCCTAGCCCGGCGCCCATCACCGCGCCGCTCACCAGCGCCAGCGCCGCCTCAGCGGGCAGCCCGCCTGGGCCGCCAAGCCCGCCGATGTGGACCGCGCCAAAGCCGAGCAGGCTGAGCGGGACGCCAAACAGCGCCACGGACGCGCTGCTGATGATGAGCGAGACGTAGCCGACGATGCCGCGATGGCGGATGCGCCTGAACTGGCCAACCACCAGTGTCGCCAGGATCGAGCCAATCGAAACGGTCGTCAGGATGGCGCCCAGCAGCCACACGCCCTGGTGGAACGTGTCGTGCACCAGCCGGGGCAGCGAGACCTGGAGCGGCGCGAAGGCGACATTGCCCAGCGAGGCCAGCGCGATGGTCAGCCAGAGCCACGTCGAGCCAGTCACGTAGGATAGTCCCTCGCGGATGTCGGCCAGCACGCCGCGTACACCACGTCCACCACGTCCACCACGGCGCGTGGGCGCGGCGGCTGGCTCAGTGTTGGCTTCCGCCAGCGCCAGCTCGCCCTCGGCGAGAGCGTCAGCGATGGCGTCGGCGAGGGCCGCTACCGGCTCAACGACGCCGCCCGCCCCGGTCGGCCCGGCCACCCCGGCGCCGACCGCGACCGCTTCGCCGGCCGTCGGCGCGCGAACCATGTCGGGCGGCGCGGCGGGTGGATCGGCGCGGTGCGGCTGGTCATCCACACGCCCCATCGCCGCCAGGCAGACTGCCGAGATGATGAAGGTGAGGCCATCGAAGGCGAAGGCGCCTGCGGGCGAGGCAGCCGCCACCAACGCCGCGCCCACCGCCGGGCCGATCAGCATGCTGATGCTGCGGGTGAAGCTGGAGAGCGCATTGGCGGAGGGCAGATCCTCGACCGGAACCAGCTCCGGCGGAATAGACTGGTAGGCGGGGCGAAAGAAAGCCTCGGCCAGGCCAAAGAGCGCCGAGAGCGCCACCAGATGCCAGAATTGCAGATGGTGCGAGAATCCCAGCGCCGCCACGATCAGCGTGACCACCGCGCGCGCGCCATCGGACCACAGCAGCGTCAGCCGCCGTGGCAGGCGATCGGCGACCACGCCACCCACCAGCATGAAGAGGACCAGCGGGATGGACTGCGCCACCAGCGCCACGCCCATCGCCGTCGCCGAGCCGGTCAGCAGCAGCACCTGCCATGCGAGCGCCGTGAGGAACGCGCCATCGCCCATCGCCGAGATCGTCTGGCCGCTCCATAGCCAGGCGAAGCGACGCGAGCGCAGCGACCGCGCGAACTGCGCGCGCCGCGCGAGACCGATCAGCATCTCAGGCCATCCCTTCGCGCGCGTCTGGCGACGCAGCGTCATCGGCGAGGCCGCGAGCGCGGTCAGCGGCGCCATCCTCCAGCCCCAGCGCGAACCCTTCGCCCTGGCGCAGCAGCGCCTGCAGCGCCCGCGCGTCGAGCGTGAAATAGGTGCGGTGAGCGCGGCGCTCCATCGCCAGCACGCCCGCTTTATTCAGCGCGCCCAGGTGATGTGAGATGGTCGCGGTGGACATCCCCAGATCAACCGCCAGCTCCTGGCCATAGCGCGGGCGCTCGACCAGCGCCCGCACGATCTTCAGACGCGATGGATCGCCCAGCGCGGTATAGAGCGCGGCCCAACGCTCGGCGGGGTCGGCGAATCGCGCGGCGCCCTCGGTGGGCGCGACGCCGCGACGCCGCGTAGAGACTCCCAGCGCCCGGCGCGCGCCGACGATGGCGATGAATGGCTCATAGGGTTGCTGTGGTCGCTGTGCGCGGCCCTCCAGCTCACCGGGTGCATCGAACAGCGAGCGATCAATGTCGTGGTAGTAGTGGGTCAGCCCGTCGCCAAGAATGGTCGAGACGCCGATTACGACAGGCCAGAAGCCCGCGAGGTCGTCGCGCCCACGAATATAGGTGGGTGGCGCCCCACCGGCGCGCTCGATCTGGGCGCGCAGGGCGGTCGCGCCGCGCGCGCGCTCCTCGCGCAGCCGCGCGTCGAGTGCGCTGTAGACCCGCTCGTGGTGGACGCGCAGCAGCCTCACCAACTCGGCGCGCATCCCCTCTGGATCGGCCAGCGCGCGCGCAATCGCGGCGCGGCGGCGCCCAGTCTCGCGCAGGTAGCGGTCGCAGAAGCGGCGCGCAGCGGGCAGATCGCCACGCAGCGCCAGCAGATCGGCGGCGTCGAGTGGGGTTTGTGGATCAATCAGATCGGCGGTCGCCGCGAGCCGCGCCACGTCGCCCAGCGGCATCGCCTCCAGCGCGTCGGCGAGATCAGCCAGATCGCGCGCGCCCGTCAGCAGAGGGATGAGCGCCGCCAGCGCCGAGCCGATGGAGACCTCGGCGAACCACTTGCGCGCCAGCCGCCAGTGCTCCACGCTCAGCCCGCTGGCCGTCGTCTCGGCCCAGGCGCGCCACTCAGCCGCCCCGCGCAGATAGCGCGGCAGCGCCACCGCGCTCAGGCTGATCAGCCCATCGTAGGCGGGCGCGTCGTCCACGATGGCGCCGCTGGACTTGCCCGCGCCGCCCAGCGCACTCCAGTCAATCGAGGCCATGCGCTGACTCCATCCCCCAAGCGACATTATCAAATTACTATCGAATGACTAACATTCGATATATAGCGAATGTTATCACGACAGCGGGGGCCTCTGTCAAGGGGAAGGCGTGGCGCGGGGCGCCAGGCACTCAATGCCTTGTCAAATGTCTTACTGCTTGCCCGCGCCTTGACCCCTCCTGTGCAGGCCGCTACAATGGCGACAGGGCTGGGACATGCTCGCTGAGGACGCGGTGGGGGGACGAAACGTCGGACCGGCCCACCACACGGCGCGCAGGACGGACGCACGACATCTCGACGCGCTGGGTGGCTCACCCTGCGAGCAGATCGCTCGCCTGATAACAAGGCAGGCCCTCATGTCGAGCCAACCCACCTGTAACACGGATACTCATGGGGCGCCGGGCGCCACTCCCGACGCGGCGTCTCAGGCGCCAGCTATTCTGGTGATCGAGAATCATCCCGCGAACCGGATGTCTTACGAGATGTTGCTGAGGATCGAGCGCTTCCGCTGCACCGCCTGCGCCACCGCCGACGCGGGCTGGCAGGCGCTCCAGACCAGCGCGTTCGACCTTGTCATCGCCGATCTGAGCGCGGGCGCGCTGGACCTGATGGCGCACATGCATGAGGATGCAGCGTTTGCCCATATCCCCGTCATCGTCGTCACCGGCGACCGCGAAGAGCGGTCGGAGCAGGGAGCGCGCAACGCGGGCGCCGCGGCCTATCTCGTCAAGCCGACGCCTAACGACAAGTTGCTCGCCGAGGTGCGGCGTTGCCTCAGCGGCGAATCGGCTTGAATCGGGCGCGCCGAGCGCCAGCATCGCCTCACTCCGTGTGATGGATGCGGGCGCGCTTGCCCACGCATGGTATACTGAGAGGCGACGCCATGCGCGCGTCGCGAAGGTTGGCCTGCGCAGGCGACCTCAGCTTCTCAAGACCATCTGGCGACACACCAGGGCGGCGGTGTGGGAGGACAAAAGCGAGACGTGATGCAATCCATTGAGACGCATGTCAGCACACGCGATGTGCAACAGTTCGAGGGCGATGCGCTGGCGGTGGGCGTCTTCGCCGACGAGAAAAC
>JAICVT010000332.1 GCA_025935235.1 Ktedonobacterales bacterium
CAGCCAATATGAGACCCGCTGAGACCCGCGATGCTTGCGTCGCCGGGTCTCATCCGCATATGGTGAGAACAGCGCTGTGATGAGGACAAGTCACTTCACGAGTAAGAGAGGATACGATCATGGCGACCGCCAGTGAGACGCACGTCATCCAGAATCTGGTGGGTGGCGCATGGGTTGATTCCCGCAGTCAACAGGCCCTGCCGATTCCCAATCCCGCCACGGGCGAGCTGCTCGCGCGGGCGCCGCTCTCGACGGCGGATGAGGTGCGCGAGGCGGTGGCGCGCGCCGCCGAGGCATGGCCCGCATGGCGCGATACGCCTGTCATCGAGCGGGCGCGGATCATGTTCCGCATGCGCGACCTGCTCGAAGCGCATTTGGAGGAGCTGACCGCCTCGGTGACGGCGGAGAACGGCAAGACGCTGGGCGAGGCGCGCGGCGAGGTCCGGCGCGGCATCGAGGTCGTCGAGTTCGCCTGTGGCATGCCGTCGCTGATGCAGGGCGCGGCGCTGGGCGATGTCAGCCGCGGCATAGACACGACCATGCTGCGCGCGCCGCTGGGGGTGGTCGCGGGCATCACGCCGTTCAACTTCCCCGCCATGATCCCGCTCTGGATGGCTCCGATCGCGCTGGCGGCGGGCAACTGCTTCATCCACAAGCCCTCCGAGCGCACGCCGCTGACCTCCAACCGGCTGGCCGCGCTCTGGCTGGAGGCTGGGCTGCCCGCTGGCGTCCTCAGCATCGTCCACGGCGCGAAAGAGGTGGTGGACGCGCTGCTGAGCGATCCAGGGATCGCGGCGGTTTCGTTCGTCGGCTCGCAGCCAGTGGCGGCCTATGTCTACGCCACGGCGGCGGCGCATGGCAAGCGGGTGCAAGCGCTAGCGGGCGCCAAGAACTTCGTCGTCGTGGCGCCCGACGCCAACATGGCGCAGGCGGCTGAGATTGTACTCTCCTCGGCGTTTGGCAACGCGGGCGAGCGCTGCCTGGCCAGCAGCGTGGTGGTGACAGTCGGCGACGCGGCCGAGCGCCTGACGCCGCTGCTGGTGGAGCGCGCGCGGGCGCTGCGCGTGGGCGACGGCGCCGATTCCGCGACCGAGATGGGGCCAGTGATCCGCTCGGAGCACCTGGCGCGGGTGCGCGCAGCCATCGCACGCGGCGTGGAAGAGGGCGCGCGGCTGGCGCTGGATGGCCGCGAGGATGCCGACGAATCGCCGGAGGATGCGCGAGGCGAGGCGAGCGGCTACTATCTGCGCCCCTCCATCTTCACCGAGGTCGGGCCAGAGATGAGCCTGGCGCGCGAGGAGATCTTCGGTCCGGTGCTGAGCGTCATGCCGGCGCCAACGCTGGACGACGCCATCGCGCTGGCCAACCGCTCGCGCTTCGGCAACGCCGCCGTCATCTGCACCACCAGCGGCGCGGCGGCCCGCGCCTTCCAGATGCGCATCGAGGCGGGGATGGTCGGCGTCAATATCGGCGTGCCGGGTCCGGTGGCGTGGTTCCCCTTCGCCGGGTGGAAGCAGTCCTTCTACGGCGATCTGCACGCGACGGGCATGGACGCGGTCAACTTCTACACCGAGCGCCGCGTCGTCACCTCGCGCTGGTAGCAAGGAACCGCATCATGGCCTCACCCTCTCGCCACCTCCCGGACTTTGACGCGCTGTGGAACTACGATCGGCCGGCAGAGACCGAGCAAGCCTTCCTGGCCATTTTGGAGCAGATCGCAGATGATGGGTCATCGGCCTATCGGCTGGAGTTGCTGACGCAGATCGCTCGTACCCAGGGGCTGCAGCGACGCTTCGATGCGGCCCACGCGACGCTCGATCGGGTGCAGGCAGCGCTGGACGACCGGGCGGCGGACGAGTCCGGGACCGAGACAGGGACGCCCGGCGTTCGCTACCTGCTCGAACGAGGCCGTGTCTTCAATTCCGCTGGGGAACCGGAGCGCGCGCGGCCACTGTTCCTCGCCGCCTGGCGCCAGGCCACGGCCGCCGGCCAGGATGGTCAGGATGGCTACGCGGTCGATGCCGCGCACATGCTGGGCATCGTCGAGTCGGCAGAGCAAAGCCTGGAGTGGAACCGCAAGGCGCTGGCGCTGGCGGAAGGCAGCGCCGACCCGCGCGCCAGGCGCTGGCGAGGCTCGCTCTACAACAATATGGGCTGGACATACCACGCCGCCAGCGAGTATGAACTGGCGCTGGCAATGTTCGAGTCGGCGCGCGACGCCTGGGAGGCGGACGGGCAGACAGGGCGCGCCCCGCACGCGCGGTGGGCCATCGCGCGTGCGCTGCGCTCGCTGGGACGCACGCAGGAAGCGCTCGCTCGGCAGCAGGCCCTGCTGGAGGAGGGGGAGCGCGCCGGGATGAGCGGCGGCCTGGTCTCCGAAGAGATCGGGGAGTGCCTGCTGGCGCTGGGGCGCGAGCAGGAGGCGCAGCCGCACTTCGCGCGGGCATGGGCGCTCTTGTCGCAGGACGCCTGGTTGGCCGAGGCCGAGCCGGCGCGACTGGATCACCTCCGCATGCTCGGCGCCGGGAGCGAGGGCGCGTGAGTGGGTGGCAGCCTGGCGCATCATCAGCAGGGAGGCGTAGCGCGCTCAGAAGGCGCCGCCCGCGCCACCGCCGCCGACCGCCGCGCCCGTCGCGACCACGCTCGACGTGGCGGCGGCGGGCGGGGTCATGCTGCTGGCCGCCAGCAGCCAGATAGGATAGATCGCCACGAAGTCAGTGGCGGATTGGGCGCTGGCCGCGCGCAGGCGCTGCGCAAAGGCGCTCGCCAGTCCAGCGCCCACCAGCCACGGCAGCGCATCGCCGATATTGGCGCCCGGCAGATTCGCCCGCAGGCCAGCGAAGTAGTTGCGCGCGCCCTGCGCCATCTCATCCCCCAGCGGCGTGAGCGCGGGAATCGCCAGCATGAACCCCAGCGCGACGCAGCCAGCGATCAGGCTGACGCCAGCCGCGATGAATGGCCACGGCTGCTGCGCCAGCGCGCCCAGAATCACGCCGACAACCGCCAGCGCGAGGCTGATGACCATCACCACGATCAGCGGCGCGCGCTTCCGGCCGCGCTCGCCGTCGAACCAGCCGCGGCCCAGCAACTCATCCCGCAGCGCATCCATCGCGGGCTGCCAGCTCGTCGTCACGTGATACATGCGCTCGGCGGGGATGATCCCCTCTGGCGCCGCCTGAGCGGCCAACACCTGCCACAGCACACGCTCGTAGCCAGTCAGGCCGCGTCCATCGCTCAGCAGGCGAATCTGCGCCTGGCGTGGCGAGACCGGCTCCAGCGCCAGCAGCCCGCGCCGCGCGAAGTCGAGGATGGTCGCCTGCATCTGCGCGCCGCCGACAGAGCCGGTGACCAGCGCGCCCGCCACTGCTGGCGCCAGCATCTGTGACGGCGGCGCGGTCGGCGCCAGCGCCTGCGCGGGCCGCTGCTGCGAGCGCCGCCACGCGGTCAGCCCCAGCGCGAGCGAGGCCAGCAGCAGCAGCGCCGCCGCGATATTCAGCGGGATCGTCCCGATGGCGCGGGCGACGCCCTGCCCGGCGGGCGGCGGCGTCACGGGATGCCCGGCGCGTAGATCGGTCGCCGCCGCGTCGAGGCCAGCGCCGATGCCGGCGGCAGTCTGGCCAGCCGCGAGCCTGGGCAGCATGACATCTTGATAGATGCGACTCAACTCATCCTGTGGCAGCGCGCCAGCCAGCAGCGTCGCCCCGGCATAGAGCGCCACCTGACCGTGACGCAGGTCGCCCGGCTTCAGGTTCAGCAGGATCACCAAGCCATCCTTCGCGCCTGGCTGCGACTCCACATCCCAGCGCGCCATCAGGTCGGCGGCGTCTTGCAGGGTCTGGTCGTAGCTGGCGTCTTTGGCCTGGAGGAAGACAACCACCGGAGCGCCCGCGCGCTGCGCCGCCTGGGCCTTCGCTTCGAGCGCGCTGACCTCTTCTGTCGTCAGCAGCCCAGCGCAATCGTAGATGTGCCGACTCGCCAGGTGGGTCTGGCAGACAGGCAGCGTCGTGACCGCCGGAACCCCGGCGTCGGCCTGCGCGGTCGGGGTGGTTGTGGCGCCCAGCGCCGTGACCAGCGCCACGGCCAGCAGCAGGGCGGCGCCGAGCAGCGCGCCACGCGCGGACCCCGGCAGGCGGCGCGCATGGATGAGCGGATGTCGCATCGAACCAGTTCTCCTCTTCGCGGGTGGACGACACGTCTCCTATCCAGGACTACGCGCCTCCGGGCGCGCGGTTGCGCCGAGCGCCATGCGCGGATGAGGTGTCAACGTGCGCACACAGCGCGCCCCGTCCACCGGGCCGCATGCGCGGCGGGGACGGGGCGCTGGGATGGGAGTTGGCGGGCGGCTAGGCGCGTGCGGCGGCCAGCTTGAGCGACTTGGTGAAGTTGGAGGCCATCGTGTCGAACGAGTCGCTGTTGTAGTCCTCCAGCTTGCCCGCATCGCAGAGCATCGCGATCTCCGGGTCAATCGGGAGCTGCGCCAGCAGCGGCGCGCCAGTCATCGCCACCAGCTCTGCCCCGTTGCTGGGACCAAACAGCTCGTTGCGCGAGCCATCGGGCATCGTCAGGTAGGCCATATTCTCCACCAGGCCGATGACCTTGCCCTTCATCGTCTGCACCATCTTGATGCACTTGACGACGATCTCGGTCGCCAGCATCTGCGGCGACGAGACGATCACCACGCCATCCACCGGCAGCGACTGCATGACCGTCATCGCCTCATCCGAGGTGCCCGGCGGCAGGTCCACCAGCAGGAAGTCGAGCTTGCCCCAATCCACATCGCTGTAGAACTGTTTGATGGCGCTGGAGATCATCGGCCCGCGCCAGACGACGGGATCAGTGGCGTCGGGCAGGAACATATTCATCGAGACGATCTTGATGCCACCGACCGAGCGCAGCGCGTCTATGCCGCCCTCGCTCTTGGTCGGGACGCCACGCACGCCAAACTCCTTGGCGATGCTGGGGCC
>JAICVT010000173.1 GCA_025935235.1 Ktedonobacterales bacterium
GTGTGTGTGGCCTTCAGGGAGGATGCCATCACATGGCCCACACTCGTCCATTCGCGCGCTCGCGCACGCTGAAAGTGCTGGCGACGCTCTGTGTGCTGTGCGCGCTGGCCTTCGCGCTGGGCCAGGAGACCGCTGCGTTTCGCGCCGCCCAGATGCAGGCGGCTGTGGCGAACGCGCCGACCACCCATGCCGCGCCGCCGCTGCCCGCCATCCCCACCGCCGTCGCGCACGGCGAGACGCAGGGCGCCGCAACCGCCAGCCAGACCGCGGCGCCTCCGCAGGAGCTGGCCGTGAGCGTCAACCAGCCATCGCCGGGCAATGGCCACACGCACAAGCACGACAAGAAGAAACACGGATCTCAGCACGATGCCGCCGGTGACTCGTCACACGGCGGCATCTCTCATCATGGTGGGCATGCGGGCGGACACACTGGCGGCGCGCATAGCCGAGGCTCCAGTCAACACGGCCAGTAGCGCAGCCACAAGCGCGGCGGCCTAGAGCGGCGCGCTCGGCGCGAAGACATGTACGATGCGCGGGATGGCCGGGCCGAGCACCACGACGAAGATGGATGGCAGAATCAGGAACGCCATCGGGAAGAGCATCTTGATGGGCGCCTGCTGAGCGAGCTTCTGCGCGCGCTGGCGGCGTCGCACCCGCATCTCCGCTGATTGGATGCGCAGCACGCGCCCGATGCTGGCGCCCAACTGCTCGGCCTGAATGATAGCGCCCACGAACTGGCTGAGATCCTCCACGCCCGTGCGATCCACCAGCTCGCGCAGCGCATCGCGGCGCGCCACGCCCAGCCGCATCTGCTGCAACACCCGCCCAAATTCCTGTGCGAGCAGCGTATTCGACTTCGCGACGACGCGGGCGAGCGCCTGGTCGAAGCCCAGCCCCGCCTCGACGCTGATGGTCAGCAGGTCAATCGAATCGGGCAGTGCGTTGGTGATGGCGGTCTTGCGCTGCCGCGTTTTGCTCCGCAGCCACAGGTCGGGGAGGAAGTAGCCAACCAACCCAAAGAGAATGATCACCAGCACCGCCGACACCGACACGGTATGCGCCAGCAGAATCAGCAGCCCGGCGACCGCGAGGGCGCCGATGGTCGAAAGGCCCTTCATGCCGATGAAGTCGGAGACTTGCATCTGCCCCATCAGGCCGGCGTTCAGCAGGCGCTTCTGGGTGTTTTCGAGGCTCTGCGCGGGAGTGAAGCGCGCCAGAAACGCCGATAGGCCGCCAGCCAGCGGCTTGAAGAAGCGGTCGTAGAACGACGCCTGCATCTCGCGGTCATCCAGCGTCATCACGCCGCCGCGCGCCGCGTCGCTCAGGCGCTGCTGCATCGGGTCGGCGCGCCGGGAGCCGCCCAGCCCCAGCAGCAGGAGGACGATGCCAAAGAACGTCAGGAAGCCGGCGACAGGCGCCAGCAGAGGTATCAAGAGGTTGAGCATGGGATGTGTCGGAGCCTCCCTCTGGTCTGCGCCACGCTAGACTTTGATGTCAACGATGCGACGGATGACAACCAGACCGATGATAATCATGATGGCGCTGCACGAGACAATCGTCCATCCAAACCAGTGCGTAGTGGTGAACATGCCGAGCATGTAGGTCGGATTGATGATGAAGAGCAGCAGCCCCAGGCCCACCGGCAGGAAGGCGATGATGTACCCTGAGAGCTGTTGCTGCGCTGTCAGCACGCCGACCTCGCCCAGCAGCTTGATCCGCTCGCGGATGGTCGTGGCGATGATCTCCAGCACCTCGACCAGGTTGCCGCCAACTTCGCGTTGCACGTTGACCGCCGTCACGAGCAGGTTCAGGTCCTCAGACTGCATGCGCTCGACCAGATGCCCCAGCGCTTCTTCGGGCGGGATGCCCAGACCGACCTCACGCACCACGCGCTGGAACTCGGTTCTGGCTGGCTCAGCGCCCTCGCGCGCCACCAGCTCCAGCGATTGCATGAAAGCGTAGCCGGTGCGCAGCGAGCCAGCCATCAGCGTCACCAGATCGGGCAGTTGCTCGTTGAACTTGCGCTGGCGAGCGACCTTGCGGCGGCGCACCCAGACGGTCGGGCCGTACAGCCCCAGCAGCAGCAGCAGCAGCGCCAGCACGAGCGGATTGCCTACCGGGATGACCAGGCCGAGCAGCGCGCCGACGCCCGCCAGCACGCCGCGCAGAGTCATAAACTCGCCAGCGGTAATCTTCAAGTCGGCCTGCGCCAGCTCACTGGCCAGGCGCACGGTGTAGTTGCTCTGGTTGTTGGCCAGCCCTGCCGCAACCGCCTTACCCGCGCGCCGCCCGCGTCCGCCACGTTTGTTGCGCGACGCCGAGACCTCTGGCGCGGCGACGATGCCCAAATCCTGCATGCGTCGCAACCCCGCGTTGCTGCGGGCGTCTACCACGCGCTGCATGCCGAGGAAAAACAGGATGACGCCGCCAGCCAGCAAGCCACCGATAATCATGGCCTGGGTGGTGATGAGCGCAGCCAGCGTCACGGGCGCCTGTGCGCTGGTTGTCAGGACGATGCTCATAGCCTGCGACCTCTACTGCCTTCTCTCGTCATCTCGCATATGCGTTTAGTGCGTTTAGTGCGCGAGCGCGCTAGCCGCGCCATGCGCCGGCTTCCCCATAGCCGAACATCTGGGCTGGCAGGTGAATATTCGACATCTCGAACAGCTCCATGAAGGATGGCCGGATGCCCGTGGGCCGCAGCCGACCCACGACGCGCCCGTCATCATACCCGGTCTGCTCGTAGACGAACAGATCTTGCAGGGTGACAACATCGCCCTCCATGCCGACTACCTCGGTGATGTGCGTGATCTTGCGGGTGCCGTCGCGCATGCGCTCCTGGTGGACGACCAGATTCGTCGCGCTGGCGATCTGCTCGCGAATCGCGCGGAGTGGCAGGTCCATGCCAGCCATCAGCACCATCGTCTCCAGGCGGCGCAGCGTATCGCGCGGGGAGTTGGAGTGCAGGGTGGTCAGCGAGCCATCGTGACCGGTGTTCATCGCCTGGAGCATGTCGAGCGCTTCGGCGCCGCGCACCTCGCCGACGACGATGCGGTCGGGGCGCATGCGCAGCGAGTTCGCCACCAGATCGCGAATGGTGATGCGACCGTTGCCTTCGATGTTGGCCGGGCGCGCCTCCAGCGGGACGACGTGCTCTTGCCGCAGTTGCAGCTCGGCGGCGTCCTCGATGGTGACGATGCGCTGGTCGCCGGGGATGAAGCCCGAGAGCACGTTCAGCAGGGTCGTCTTACCGCTGCCGGTGCCGCCGGAGACGACGACATTCAGCCGCACCTCAACGCAGGCCCGCAGGAAGTCCACCATCGGCTGCGAGATGGTGCCAAGCCGCACCAGATCGTCGGGGGTCAGCGGGCGTCGGGCGAACTTTCGGATGGTCAGCACCGGCCCCACCAGCGAGAGCGGCGGGATGATGACGTTCACGCGCGAGCCATCGGGCAGGCGGGCGTCCACGTAGGGCTGGGCTTCGTCTACGCGGCGGCCCAGCGGCGACACGATGCGTTCGATGACGCGCATGACGTGGTCGTCGTCGCGGAAGCGGATATCGGTGCGGAAGAGGCGACCGTTCTGCTCGACGAAGACCGCGCGTGGGCCGTTGACCATGATCTCAGTCACGCTGTCATCGTTGAGCAGCGGTTCGATGGGGCCGAAGCCCAGAATCTCGGCGGCGATGGCCTCGAAGAGGCGCTGCCGGTCGGCGCGGGTCAGCACAATATTCTGCTGGTCGAGGATGCGGTTGAAGAGTTCCTCGATGGTGCGCCGCACCTGCGCTGTCTGCGAGAGGTCCATCTTCGGATCCATCTCGGCGATCAGCGCCGCCTGCACCTTGCGCTTGAGTTCGAAGAGATTGTTCTCGCGCGCGGCAGCCGCCTGACTGGGCTGTGGCGCCGGGAACCGCCCGCCGCCGTCATTGGTAGCGCCGGCCGCGCGTGGCGGCTGATTCGAGAAGGCTGAGTACTGGCCATTGCCATTGCCAGCGCCTCCGCCACCGATGCGCCCTGAGAGAGGACCGCGCAGATTGTCGTCGCCGGCGCCGTTCTGGCCGCCGTTCTGGTCGTCACCCCGCCTGAAGATGCTCACAACCCACTCCTACTACCACATGCGCGCCGGGTACAGCCGGCGCGCGCCAGCCCAGCGCTGTGAATCATCCCAATCGTCTCCTTCCCGTCCTTCTCGCCGGACGATGAAGGAGCTACTCGCCGTAGGAGGTCGCCCGCACGCCAGAGTCCGCTGGCTGTGGCGTGTGCAGTGGCCCACCTGCTGTGTCCGCTTGCGCGCGGCTGGCGCGCGGCTGGCGCGTCGTTGCGCACGGCCCGGCCAGGGAGCACACTGTGTCTTCCTGTGTTATAGAGAACGGCTTACGCGCGTATCTCCTCATGGGCATCAGAAAAAAGTCCTGATGCTCCGCCGCCACCGAAGCTCGTGATGCTCCTGATGCGCTCAGGCGCGAGCCGCGCGGCGGCGTTCGCTCTCACTGGCAGCATGCCGCGCGACGCCCGAACATCAGGCGCGGGCTAATCGTCTATTACTATAACGAGAAGCGAGCCGATGGCAAGCCTCTCAAGGAAAACTGGACTACTCTGCTCGATCAGGTCAACGCGGAGCGCGGTCATTGGCGCGCGTCGCGGAGGCGGATCATCCGCTCACCACTCCGGAAAGGTAGCGCCATGCCACTGCTGACGTGTCCCCACTGCGGCAGCGCCGTGACCGCGCTCGACATCGAGACGGCGCCGCTGCGCTGCCCGGTCTGTGGCGCCGCGCTGACCCGCGCCCCTGAACCCGCCGCGCCTGCGCCAGGGGAGCCGGAGCCTGCGCCCGTGGCGCTCCCTATCCGCGAGGCCGAGGTGCGCGACGCCAGCTATCATAGCGGCTGGCAAGATCGCGAGGGGGACGACAGCGCGACCCGCATCGCGCGCGACCGGCTGGAGCGGCTGGAGCCGATCTCGGCGCAAGCGCATACCGCGCCCAGCTATGACGGCTATGACGGCTATGACGGCGCGGATGAGGCTACCCGCGCGCTGCCCCATGCGTCCGGCGCGCCCAACGACGCAAGTGAGCCGCGAGAACCCCTGGACGCGACCCACGCGCTGCCGCTCTCGGCCATCCCGCAGCAGGCGCCCGTGGAGCGTCACGCGCCGCGCCTGCGCGCGCTCTCCATCGCGCTGGCAACGCTGGCGCTGGTGATTGTCATCGTCGTGGCGACGCTGGTGGGCAATGGCCTGCTGCCGGGGCTGCTGGTTGGAGGGCCAGCGCCCGCGCCGACCGCGACCATCGCGCCGACCGCAACCCCGTCCCGCGTCGCCTTCACCGAGCCGGGACGCTACACGCTCAGCTTTCCGCAGGGCTGGCTCAAGACCGAGCGCAATAGCGCGCCGCAATCCTACTTCGCGCTGCTCTCCTCAGGCGGCTCCGCCAGCGTGGATGTGGAGGCGCAGCAGCTTGGCTCGGCGCCCGACCTGGCCGCGCTGGATGAGCAGACCATCAGCGCGCTCGCCCAGCCAGGGACGACGCCCACGAACCTGAGCGCCGCGACTAGCGTGACGATTGGCGGGCAGGCGTGGCAGCGCGTCGCGGGCGATGCGCAGCTATTGGCGGCCAGCGGCCAGCCAGCGACGTATGGGCATGTGGTGGCCTACTCGACCCAGCGCGGCGCCTACACCTACACCATTCTGTGCATCTCAGCAGGCGCCAGCGCTGACGCCGCGCGCGCCGCCTTCACCACCGACGACCAGAGCGCCTTCCAGCCGCTGCTGGCCAGCTTCACCTTTGTGGGGTGACCGCATGCGCCGTTGACAGCAAGCCGATCTCTATGATAGGATACTTACCGGCAGGTAACATAGTTTGGCGACAGGCGACGCGGATGAGCGACGAACGAGCGGAGGCGGCCCGGCTGCGCGATGGCCGGACGACGGATACGCGCGAGCGCGTCTTGCGGGTAGCGGAGCAACTCTACCTGGCCGGCGGCTACGAGCGCATCAACCTGCATACCATCGCCCAGCAGGTTGGCGTCAGCAAGGCTGCGCTGTTCCATCACTTCCGGAACAAGCAGGATCTGTTCTATGCCATGCTCATCGCGATGCTCGCTCGGTACAGCGCGCTCTTCGCCGAGGCGCGCGATGCGATCGGTGAGGACGCGCGCGCTCGCCTGCGCCATATCATGTGGGGATTGACGCAGCAAGAGCCGTTCGACATGGCGCGCTTCGCCCGGGAAGAATATGGGCTGCTCAGCCCGCAGCAGCGCATGGAGATCGAACACGCCTGGAGGGCCGGGTTGTTTGACGCCGTCCACCAGATTCTCGAACGCGGCGCGCGAGCGGGCGAGGTACGCGCCCCTGACCTGACGCTGGCGACCTATGTGTTCATGCACCTGTGCATGCTGCTGCCGCGTGCCGGCAACCCGGCGCCAGAGGCGCTGACGGCGCCGCGCGATGAGTCAGCAACCTTACGCGCGATTGATGCGCTGCTCGACATGTTTCTCTACGGCGTAGGCGTGCGACCTACAGATGACGCAAGCGCGGACGCCATGCCGTGATGGCTCTTTTTTTTGACCAGAAACGTTACTAGCCAGTCGGTAACATTTCGGTAACGACGCGCGGCGCGTAATGCAGAAAGCGAGTATCTTTTGTGGTGACACGTGTGTTACACACGCTGACCGACGCCGCCTCCTCGCGACGCGGCAAGTTCGTGACGATTGCCCTCTGGATCGTGGCGGTTGGGCTGCTGCTGGCCGTCGCGCCTTCGCTGGCCAGCGTGTATGACAACAATACCCAGCAGATTCCCAGCAGCGACCCGTCACAGGCAGCGCAGCGGCTGTTGCTCAAAGAGTTCCCCGCCAGCCGAGGCGCGCCCGCGATCATTGTTTTCACTGACGCCAGCGGCCTGAGCGACGCCGATCGCGCCAGCGCGCGTATCGTCAGCGACTGGCTCACCTCATCCGCCAGGCCAGCGGGCGTGGGCGAGGTCATCTCGATCTACACAGTCCCGCAGGCGGCCCCACAACTCGTATCCGCCGATGGCACGACCATGACCATGGTCGTACAGCTCACCACCGCGCCCACCGATAGCAACGCGATCTCAGCCGCGGTGAAGGCGATCCGCGCCGAAGTGGCGGCGCAGACGGGTGGCGCGCTGCACGGCTATGTGACCGGTCCAGCGGGCATCGTCGCTGATACCATCACCGTCTTCACTGGGACGGATGTCACGCTGCTGTTGGCCACGGTGGCGTTGGTGCTCGTCTTGCTGCTGGTGGTCTACCGCTCGCCCATTCTGCCGTTGCTACCGATTGTGGCTGTCGGGCTGGTGGCTCAGGTAGCCGACGCCCTGCTGGCATTTGCCGCCCGTGGTGGCCTGTTCGCGGTCAGCCAGCAGGCCAGCTCCATCGCCACTGTGCTGCTCTTTGGCGCTGGCACCGACTACACCATCTTCATCGTCGCGCGCTACCGCGAGGAACTGCTCCAGACCCAGGATAAGCATGTGGCGATGCAGACGGCGATGCGCGCGGTTGGCGAGGCGATCACTTCCAGCGCGGGCACGGTCGTGCTGGCGCTGCTGACGCTGCTGCTGGCGACCATCGGGCTGTATTCGTCGCTCGGCCCGACACTGGCCATCTCGATTGCGGTGATGCTGCTGGCCGGGCTGACACTGATCCCCGCGCTGCTAGCCTGGCTTGGCCGCGCCGCCTTCTGGCCATTCATCCCGCGCTACCAGCCTGAAACAGCGCCGCCGGACGCGCAACCGGCCGGGCGTGGGCGCCAGCAGGGTTTCTGGGGACGCCTGAGCGCGTGGACAGCGCGCCATCGAGTGGTGGCGCTGGTAGGCAGCGTGTCGCTGCTCGTGATCCTGGCGCTCGGCAATCTGGGCATCGCGCACAGCTACAACTTCCTGACCTCGTTTCGCGACCAGACTGACGCCACTGTCGGCTACGCCGTGCTGCGCGACCACTTCCCGGCTGGCTCACTGGCCCCGACTACGGTGCTGATCCAGCTTCACGGCGCGCACACAGATGCCTATACGCATCTGGCAGAGATTGACACCATCACTGCCGCGTTGGCGCGCCAGCCGCATGTCGCGGAGGTTCAGGGGCCAACGCGCCCTCTTGGCAAGGCGCCAGCCGCCGGGGCGGCGGCCCTGCAAGCCCAAATCGCCAGTCTGCCGGACGCGCTCAAGCAGGCGCTCCGCGCGGGGCAATCGCCGTCAGGCGGCGCGGCTCCGGGTGGCCAGCCGGACCCGCAGGCACTGGCGGCAATTGGCGCCTATGCCGCCAGCATCCAGTACGTCTCGGCGGATAGCTCGACCGTTCAGCTCTCGGTGGCCTTCGACGACGACCCCTACGCGCTGCCAGCGATCGAGCGCATCGCCAGCCTGCGCGCGGCGGCCAATCAGGCGGTCAGGGCGAGTGGGCTGGACGCGGGAGGCGCAAGCGCGACGGTAGCCATCGCCGGGCAGACGGCGCAACTGGCCGACACGCGGGCCGACGACCAGCGCGATACGCTGGTGATCGTACCAGTGACGCTGGCGCTGGTGGGACTCGTCCTCATGCTGCTGCTGCGCAGCCTGATCGCGCCGCTCTATCTGCTCGCCGCTGTCACACTCAACTTCTTCGCCGCGATCGGCGTGTGCAGCTTCTTCTTCCAGCGTGTTCAGGGGCAGGATGGCGTGTACTACGCGATCCCGCTATACACCTTCATCTTCCTGGTGGCGCTGGGCGCGGACTACACCATCTTCCTGATGAGCCGCGTGCGCGAGGAGGCGAGGCGGCGTGGGCTGGAGGCGGGCGTGCCGGTGGCCGTGGCCAGCACTGGCGGCGTGATTACCTCGGCGGGACTGATCCTCGCCGGGACCTTCGCCGTGCTCACGACGACGCCGCTGACGCTGCTCTACCAGTTTGGCATCTGCGTCGCCGTGGGAGTGCTGCTCGACACCTTCATCGTGCGCGGCCTGATGATCCCCAGTCTGGCGCTGCTGCTGGGACGCTGGAACTGGTGGCCCGGCAAGCTGAAATCTTCCACAGAGGCCGCAGCGTCCAGCGCGCCTACGACGCCCTAGCATA
>JAICVT010000594.1 GCA_025935235.1 Ktedonobacterales bacterium
AACAGCGCCACCGCACTGACGCGCATTGAGCTGGCCGCCGGAGTCGTCAACATCGGCGCCAAGCTGGCGATCATCGTCGCGGCGCTGGCGGCCTTCTTCGCCGGCCAACAGAGCGAGTGGGGCTGGGTGGCGGCGCTGGTGATCCTGGGGCTGGTGACGCTGTTCAGCGGGCCGCTCAGCGCGCTCACCAACGCGGGCAATATCCTCTTCTTCGCCGCTCCACTCGCGGTTGCGCTGCTAGCGTTGATCTACAGCTTCCGCATCCATGGCAATCTCGCGCCTGTGAACGCCTGGTGGCGCGCGTCGCGCTAGGTCGTCGCGCGCTCATCGGAGAAAGTCATCCCTCATGCCCTTGACCACTCTGACAGTCGTCGCGGCGGTTCCGCAGCCCAGCAGTGGCTGGTGGATCGCCAGCATCGGCGCCATCCTGTTTGTGATCGCGCTGCCGATCGTCCTCATCATCCTCGCGCACGCCCGGCTCAAGGTCGGCTGGCGCTATGCGGCCTATGGCGCGCTGATCTTCTTCACATTCCAGCTCGTCACCCGCGTGCCGGCGGTCCAGGCGCTGCAATTCTTCCTGACGCCGCAGCTCAAGGCATCGCGTACGCTGCTGATCGCCTTCCTGGTCTTTCTGGCCCTGACCGCCGGACTCTTCGAGGAGGTGGGCCGCTATCTCGGCTATCGCTGGTTCATGGGCCGCGAAGAGAAGACATGGGCCAAGGGCGTCATGTATGGCCTGGGCCACGGCGGGCTGGAGTCCGCTGTGCTGGTCGGCGGACTGGGCGCCATCCAGCTGCTCAACGTCTGGCTGATTTCCAGCACCAACCTTGGCATCGTCCCGGCGGCCCAGCGCGCGATGGCAGTAGCACAACTGACCAGCATCGCCGCGCAGCCCGGCTGGCTGCCGCTGCTGGCGGGCTGGGAGCGCGTCTGCGCCATCGCGGCGCACGTCATGTTCTCGCTGATCGTCTTGCAGGTCTTCCGTCGCGGCTCGCTGGGCTGGCTCTGGCTGGCGATCGGGCTGCACACCCTGCTCGATGGCGTCACCGCGCTGCTGCCGCGGTTCGTCCACCTGGGCGGCATCGGCGATACGCTGCTGGTCGAGGGCTTCGTCACGCTGTTTGCCATCGGCGCGCTGTGGGCCATCCTCGCCCTGCGCGATGGGCCGACCACCTCGCCGCCAGTCGCCGCCGAGGCCGCCCTGCGCGAGGGCGCGGCGTAGCGCCCCCAGCCGCGCATGGACGCCGCCCGCGAGCGGAGGATATACTGAATGGCGTGGCCAACGCTGGCCGCGCTCGCATCATCGTCTACGCGCCGACGGTCGCCGTCGGCGTTTGTTGTACGCCTCGAGCGTTCAATGCTCGCGCCAGGGTACGCGCTGGAAGAAGAGAAGCAGTCATGCCCAAAAAGAAGTCATCGCGCGGCGCGGAGCCGCAGCCTGCCTCCGGCGCGAACCCGACCCCCCAGCGCGACGTGATTGAGCGGCTCACCGACCTGCTGCGCGGAGCGGCTGCCGCCTACATCCGCGATGAGGGGCTGGACGCCGATATCGCGACGCTGCCCTTCGATGTGCGCCCCGTCGCGCAGGCCAGCTTCGGCGACTACGGCATGCCGATGATGCCCTGGGCGGCCAAGAATCGCCTGGGCCGCCCGCCGATGCCGATCGCAGAGGGCATCGCTGAGCGCCTGCGCGG
>JAICVT010000561.1 GCA_025935235.1 Ktedonobacterales bacterium
GCTGATCGCGTGGCGGCGGCGCGAGCATCTGTGGCGCTTCGTGCGGGCGCGCTGGCGGCTGCTGGCCATCAACGAAGCGCTCTTCGTCGCGGCGTTCCTCGTCTTCGTCTGGATTCGCGCGCTCGACCCCGACCTCTGGCACATCTATCGCGGCGGCGAGAAGCCGATGGAGTTGGCCTTCATCAACGGCATCCTGCGCAGCCGCTACATGCCACCGCTCGATCCGTGGTTCGCGGGCGGCGCGATCAACTACTACTACTACGGTCAGTACCTGGCGGCATTCCTCATCAAGCTGACCGGCGTCGTCACGACCACCGCCTTCAATCTGATGATCCCGCTGCTCTTCGCGATCTGCTTCTCTGGCGCGTTCTCGCTGGTCGCCGGGCTGACGCGCCGCTGGTGGGCCGGGCTGGCGGGCGGCGTGGCGCTGGTGGTGGTCAGCAATCTCGACGGCGCCACGCAGACCATTAACAACCTGCTGGCCATCCACGCGGGCCAGCTCCCCGCGCCGTTCGACTACTGGGCCAGCAGCCGTGTCATCCCCTACACCATCAACGAGTTCCCGTTCTGGAGCTTCCTCTACGCCGATCTGCACGCCCACCTGATTGATCTGCCGATCGTCACGCTGGTAGTGGGGCTGGCGGCCTCGCTGCTGGCGCGGGCGCGGCGCGACGCCGGACGGCGCTGGGCGACGGCGCCGACGCTGGCCATCGCGGCGCTGGCGCTGGGCGCGACGTGGCTGGTCAATACCTGGGATCTGCCGTATTGCGCGCTGCTGATCGTGGCGGCGCTGGCGCTGCGGCGGCTGCCCTTTGGCTCGCGGGCGCGCTGGGCCGAGGCGCGGGCGGCGCTGACGTGGTTCACTGTGCGCGGCTTCGCGCTGGAGGCGGGCCTGACGCTGGCGGCGACCTACGCGCTCTATCTGCCGTTCCACGCCACCTTCCAGAACTTCACCTCCGGCATCGGCACAGTCACGACGCAGACCGATCCCGGCCAGTTCTTCATCCTGTTTGGCATCTGGCTCTTCCTGATCGTCAGCTTCCTGGCGGTCGAATTGTGCGACCGCCTGCGCCGCGACCTCGGCCCTGCTCTCGCCGCGTTCGACGACTACTTTCTGATGGAGCCAGCCGCGCTGTTTGTAGTGGCGGCGTGCGTTCTGGCGACTGTTGGGCTGGCGCTCTTCCTCAGTGTCAAGGTGACGCTGGCGCTGCTGCTGCTGCTGGCGCTCTACCTCGGCCTCGATCTGCGCCACTCGCCCGCCCGCCTGATGACCTTCGCGCTGATCGCGCTGGGGCTGGCGATCGCGCTGGGCGTCGAGCTAGTCTACGTGCGCGACTTCCTCGACAACTCGCTCTGGGAGCGCATGAACACGGTCTTCAAGTTCTACTATCAGGTCTGGGTCTGTTTCTCGCTGGGCGGCGCGCTGGCCTTCACCCAACTGATGCGCCGCGCGCTCGATCTGCGTCCCACGCCAGCCCCGCACGCCGAACCAGCAATCTGGAGCGAACAGGAGAGCGCGCCCGTCGTCGCGCCCAAGCCGGTCCCGGCGGGCATCGCGCCGCGCGCGCTGTGGGTCTTCGCGCTGGCGCTGCTACTGGGCGGCTCGCTGATCTTCGACGTGCAGGGGACGCGTGTCCGCGTCGCCGACCCCAGCGTGTGGGCCGCCGTGCAGCCGCCGCCGGATGGCGTGCAGCCGCAGGGCCTCTCGCTGGATGGCATGGCCTACATGCGCGGCTGGTATCCCGAGGACTACGCCGCCATCAACTGGATCAACGCCAACATCGCTGGCGCGCCAACCATCGTGGAGGCCAGCGGCAATCCCTACATGTGGTATAGCCGCGTCTCGATCTACACAGGCCTGCCCGATGTGCTGGGCTGGGGCAACCACGAGTCGCAGCAGCGCTATCCCAGCGAGGTCTGGGCCAGGCAGGCGCAGGTGACGAGCTTCTACGCTACGTCTGACCCGGCGGTCGCGCGCGCCTTCCTGCGAGACTATCATGTAGGTTATGTCTATCTTGGGCAGATGGAGCTGACATGCTATATGACCAA
>JAICVT010000072.1 GCA_025935235.1 Ktedonobacterales bacterium
AGATAGCTCAGCGTGTCGGCAAGCGCGATGCCCCAGCGGGTCACATCTTCCCAGTCCAGCGCCTCACGCCGATATTGCACCAGCTCATCTTCCAGGTTATGTCCCTGCACATACTCCATGACGAGGAAGTATTTGCCCTCTTCGAACAGGAAATCATAGACATGCGCCAGCGCCGGATGATCGAGCGCCTGCAACATGCGCGACTCGCGGATAAAGTCGTTGATCGCCTGCTGGCGCTTCTCTGGCTCCAGTTGCGACTCGCTCATCTCCTTGATCGCGCGTTCGGCGTCATGCTGGTAGCTATCGTGCGCGAGATAGACCGCGCTCTGGCCACCCTGCGCGATCTTGCGGATGATGGCATAGCGCTTGGCGAGCATGTGTAGCGATGGGAGCAGTCCAGTTGACATGCGCGGGCGCGCGGCGGCGAGCGAGGAGCCACATCCTGGGCAGAAGCGCGCGCCGTTGGGCGCGTCTGCCCCGCACTTGGGACAGTGAACCCGAGCCTCCATGTCGCAACCCCCACCTGCTGCTTGAGAACTCCGCACGCCTGACTTCACCCTGCGGCGTGCCGCCATTGTAACATAGTTAGATCGCTGCCACACATAAGAGTAGGAGGGTCAGCGGCTCGCGTGGGCAGGGCCGCTATGCCCGCGCGCTGGAGGCCGACTGCAAGCGGGTTTCGCGGGTGCGCAGTTGGCCGCAGGCAGCCGCGATGTCGTCGCCGCGCTCCGCCCGCACGCTGCTCGTCACGCCCTCAATGCGTAGCAGCTCGCGGAAGGCGCGAATGCGCTCCCCGCTCGGTGGCTGGTAGCCTGCCGCCGTCTGGTTGACGGGGATCAGGTTGACATGCCCGAGCTGTCGCAGCGGCGCCAGCAGGCGTCCTAGCTCGCGGGCATGCTCGTCGGCGTCGTTGACGCCAGAGAGCAGCACATATTCGAACGTCACCTGCCGCCCGGTATGCTCGACATAGGTCCGCACCGCATCCAGCACCTGCTCGATGGGATATTTGCGCGTCACGGGCATCGTGCGGGCGCGCATCTCATTGTTGGGCGCGTGCAGCGAGATGGCGAGGTTGACCTGCAACGGCTCCTCGGCCAACCGCAAGATGCCCGGAACCAGTCCCACCGTGGAGACGGTCATGTGGCGCGCGCCGATGCGCAGCCCTTCGGGCATGTTCAGGATGCGCAGCGCCTTGAGGGTGTTGTCGTAGTTGTGCAGCGGCTCGCCCATCCCCATGAAGACCAGGTTGGTCACACGATCTATCGGCTGGCCATCCGGCGCGGTCCACGGGCGCTCGCGCAGCTCACGCGCGAAATAGAGGACCTGCGCGACGATCTCGCCCGCCGTCAGGTGGCGCTCGAAGCCCATCTGCCCGGTCGCGCAGAATGTGCAGCCATAGGCGCAGCCCGCCTGTGTCGAGACGCAGATCGTCGCCCGCGCGCGTCCCTCCGGGCTGGCCGGGTACAGCATCAGCACCGTCTCGATCAGCCGCCCATCGCGCAGCGCCAACAGCAGCTTGCGCGTGCGCCCATCCTTCGAGGCCACCAGCGCCCGAACCTGTGGGCTGGCGATGGTCGCCAGCGTGTCCAGCCGCTCGCGCAGCGCGGCAGGCAGCGCGCTCATCTGGTCGAACGCGGGCGCCAAGCGATGATAGATCGCCTCGGCGAGCTGCTGTGCGCGATAGGCGGGTTCGCCCTGCCCGACCAGCCAATCGCGCAGTTCATCGAATGTCATGCCTAGCAGGTCGGCGCGCCGGTCGGGCGCCAGCGTGTCGCCGCGTGGGGCATCGCTCGTGGTCATGTTGGCTATGTGAGGTCTCGATTCAGTCTCGTGTAGTGGCGTGGTTGGGTCAACCGCCTACTGGTCGCCTAGCGTCGCATGCGCCAGCGCGGGATGCCCGCGCAGCGCGTCAGCGCCCGATACTGGACGTTTTCCCTCCAATTGTATCATCTTCAGCGCCAGCGCCCCCTCGCCGCACGCGCAGGCCAGCGCGCCGCGCGCATCGCCCGCCAGCGGATAGCATGTCCCCGGCGCCAGCTCCTGATCGCGTGGGATCACCGTCGCGGCAAGCACTTTGAGCAGCTTGCCCTGCCAGGTGGTGAACGCGCCTGGCCACGGCGTCACCGAGCGGATCAGCCGCTCTAGCTCTACGGCGGGCAGGTGGAAGTCCAGGCGACCATCATCCTTGCGGAGCGGGCGTGTCACCGTCGCCAGCGCGTCATCCTGCGGCGTCGGCGCGATGGCCCCGCTCAGCCATGATGGCAACACGTCCAGCAAGACCTCCGGCGCCAGCAGCGCCAGGCGCTCGGTCAGCGCGCCCGCCGTCTCGCCATCGTCAATCGGGGTGGCGTGCGTGACGATGATCGCGCCGGTATCCAGTCCTTCCTCCATACGCATGATGGTGATGCCCGTCTCTGCGTCGCCAGCGCGGATGGCGGCGGCGATCGGCGCGGCGCCTCGCCAGCGCGGCAGCAGCGAGGCGTGGACATTCAGGCAACCAAGCGGAGGCAGCTCCAGAACCTCGCGCGGCAGGATTTGCCCAAAGGCGGCGACAATGATGAGGTCGGGCGCCAGCGCGCGCAGCGCCTGCTGCGCCTCCGCGCGCTTCAGCGGCCCCGGCTGCATGCATGGCAGCCCCGCCTCCAGCGCGAGCTGCTTGACCGGACTGATGGCCAACTGGCGACCGCGCCCGGCGGGCTTATCGGGGCGTGTGACAACCGATACGACCTCCAGCCCGGCGGGCCAGATGCGGTCGTCGTGGGCGCGCTCTACCAGCGTCCGCAGCGTCGGAACGGCGAAGTCTGGCGTCCCCATGTAGATGATCCGCGCGGGCCTATTCACTGGCTGCGATTGCGATCTCATGCGCATCTCCCTCTTCATCCTGATCCATCCTGCGCCAGCGCCATCGCGCCCGCGCGCATTGTATACTCTCAGCGCTTCCTCCGCGTCGCTATACCAGAGCAGGAGCGATCCGCATGCCGACCGCGCACAAATCGCCGAAAACGCCCGCGACGCCTGATCGCGAGTCACTGTTGACGATGGCGCGCGTCGCCGCCCAACAGGCCTACGCCCCGCACTCCAAATTTCGCGTGGGCGCCACCGTCGTCGTCCGCACAGCTCGCGGCCCGCGCATCGTGACAGGCGCCAATGTCGAGAACGCCTCCTACGGTCTGGCGCTCTGCGCCGAGCGGGCGGCGCTGGCCGCCGCCTGTGCCCTGCCGGATGCAATCCGCCCTACGGAACGCTTTGCACGGATGGCGACCGCTCCAGAGATTAGCCACGTCGCGCTGGCCTGCATAGATGCCCCCGCCGACGCCTCGCTGGCCAGCCGCATGCCGTGCGGCGCCTGCCGCCAATGGTTCGCCGAGCTGGCGCCGCACGCCACCTACTACGTTGATGGTCATCCTCGCAACCTCACGCTGGCCGACCTGCTGCCAGACGCCTTCCAGCTTGAGCCAAATGCCGAGCGACCCACCGATGACACGAGCGCCTCACAGCCCACCAGATAGGACATTTGGGGGTTGACTGATACCGTGCGGCCAGTCGCGATTTATGCGCCCTCGCCGCTGGATTCATCCGCCTTCGCTCGCTGAGAGCGCGCGCGATGAGTCGCGCGCGCATTTCGCTGCGGCGCGCTGTCTGGCATACTTGGTTGCGTAGAGTACACTCGCAAACGCGAGAGCGCGCTTCAATACCACAACGCCACGGAGGGTGCAGCATGCTGGCGCACGACGACCGCAAGACCCCGGCACAGAGGAAACATTCACCGAGGCCAACGGTCGAGGAGCCGCGCCCCACGGTCATCGTTGATGCCATGTACGCCCCCGATGATGATGGCGCCGACGACCACTTTACACTCCCTGCCAGGCGCGTCGGCAAGACCACCGCTCGCCCCATCAGCAGGCACGACCGCCATATGATGGAGACCGCGGACTGGATGGCCAATGCCATGCCCATCCTGGAGCCTGAGACGACAGCGCTGGCCGCGATCGAGACGCCCACGCCACCCGCGCCACTTGATGAACCATCCGCGCGACCGCTGATCGTTGGCGGCGACGCGACCAGCACAATGGTCGCTATGCGGGTTGGGCCGCCGCCGCGCAAGAAGCGGCACTGGGTCAGTGGCTCGATCATTCTGGCGCTTATCGTGACGGTCAGCTTGACGGCCATCGCCACTGTCACACCGCTGGCCAGCGGCAAATCTGAAGGGCTGGCGGTGCATGCCGCTGGCCCGCTGGGGCTGCCCGTCGCGCTGGACGCCGCCAACAAGCCGCCGAGCGGTCAATGGGTCGCCATGATCGGCGCTGAGCCAAATCAGGATGTCGGCGGCGGCGCTGGCCCCGGCGTACAGGCTCCCGGCAGCGCGGGTCTGCCAGTCTCCAGCGTAAAGCAGGTCGTCAACACAGGGGCGCCGTCCGCGCAGGCGGCGGCGGCTGTCTCGCCACCACCGCTCTCGCCCTGGCCACCGACCAATCCCTACGCCGCAGTGCCAGGCTATGGCGCCTTCGCCATGAATGATGTTGGCGGCTACTACAGCTGGGCGTTTGGCCAGTGCACCTGGTGGGCGCAGTACGAGCGCAAAGACGAAAACCTGATGCACATGGGCAACGCGCAATACTGGGCCAGTGTGGCGGCCTCGCGCGGCTATCATGTGAGCTGGACGCCCCGAGTCGGCGCGACAGTCGTCTTCCAGCCGGGAGTGCAGGGCGCGGGCGGCGCCGGACACGTGGCGCATGTCGTAAAGGTCTACCCCGATGGCTGGTTCCTGGTCTCCGAGATGAACTTCTATTGGAATGGCGGCGGCTGGGGCAGAGTGGACTATCGGTTCGCCCACGCGGGTGGCGGCGTGCAGTTCATCTATTGAGGCTCGGCTGGCCCCCACCCCCAGCCCCTCCCCCGCCAGTGCGGGAGAGGGGAGCTATGGGGCGCGACGTTGGCGCGAGGCGGGCGCAGGCGACAACCGCGGAAACCTGAAGCCCCTCCCCCGCTGCAGCGGGGGAGGGGTTTGGGGTGGGGGCCTCACTCCTGCCTGACCTGAATCGCCAGCTTGCCATGCGTGCGCCGCGCCTCCATATCCTCCTGGGCGCGGCGGGCCTCCGCCAGCGGGTAGACGCCACCCTGGACGATGCGCAGCTTGCCCTCAGCGAGCCAGCCAACCAGCGCCTGCATCGCCTCGGCGACCATCGCGCCAGGCAGGGTCGCCAGCCAGAAGCCGATCACCGCCGCGTTGCGACGCATCAGCCGCAGCGTGTCCACCTGCGGTGGCTGATTACTGGCTCGCCCGAACACGATCAGCCGCCCAAAGGCCGCCAGCGCCTTCTCGCTCTGCTCGTATACGCCGCCGCCGACCGGCTCCAGGACCACGTCAACGCCCTTGCCATCGGTCAGCGCTCGCACGCGCTCAGCCAGTTGCTCAGAGCGATAGTTGACGCCTTCATCCGCGCCGAGCGAGCGCGCCAGCTCCAGCTTGTCGCCGGACCCCGCCGCCGCGATCACCTTGCCCGCGCCCAGCAGTCTCGCCACCTGCACCGCCAGCACGCCGACGCCGCCACCTGCCGCGTTGACCAGCACGCTCTCGCCGGGAGCCAGCCGCGCGGCGGACTTGAGCAGGTGGTAGGCCGTTACACCCTGCACGGGCAGCGCCACCAGCTCCGCGTCGCTCGGCCCGGCGGGCGCGGGCGCCAGCAGGCGAACCGAGGTCGCCACATACTCGGCATATGCGCCGCCGGGACACAGCCCCACCACGCGCGCGCCGACCCGCAGCCAGTCGCTCTCCGGCGTATCGGGGCCGAGCGCGACGACGGTTCCCGCTACTTCCAGACCTGGAATGTAGGGGAACGGCGTCGCCTCCAGATAGCGATCGTAGCGCCGCGCGATGTCGGCGAAGTTGACGCCCGCCGCGCCGACTCGCACCAGCGCCTGGCCGCGCTCTGGCTCCGGCGTCGGCGCATGCTCCAGCGCGATGACCTCCGGCCCGCCCGCCGCCTGATAGCGAATTGCGCGCATCGTCGCGGGAATCGCCGGAATCGTCGAGGACATGGCTCGCTCCTTCTGTCTGGCCGCCCACGAGCGGCGCGCGACGGGCAAACCACGCGCTCGCCTGTCGCCTACAGCATAGCGCATAACCGCGCATGGCGCGCCGCACAGGAGGGCTGAAAGAGGGAAGCATGCGTCAGCGGCGTCACAGACGCAGCGCGCCCGCCGCCAGCAGCGCCTCCAGCGCTTCGATCGCCACCAGTAGCGCGGGCGTCATCGGCAAGCTCGCGCGGGCAGCGCGCAGCGCGTCCCAGGTGAAGAATTCGCCGCCATCCGTCTCGATGGGATGGAAGGCGAACGGCCCATCGCTACGCGCCAGAAAGAGCGCCGTCTGCTCGGTCTCCTGTGGCGAGCGCACCAGCGCGGTTCCCAGCGGCGTCAGCGCAGCCGCGATGCCCAGCTCCTCGCCCAGCTCGCGCCGCGCCGTCGTGAGGTAGTCGTCGCCCGCCGCGACATGCCCGGAGGCCGAGGCGCAATAGTAGCCCGGAAAGAGGTCCTTGGCCAGCGAGCGCCACTGCAGCAGGATGCGCCCCGCGCTATCCACCACCAGTATCTGCACGCTGCGGTGCAGCAGCGCCGGATTGCGATGCGCGTCGCCGCGCCGCACGACGCCGATCACCTCGTCGCGCTCGTTCACCAGATCGAACAGCTCGCCGGGATCATCGGTCGTCTGGCGCGCCAGATCATCGCGGTTGGCTGGTGGCGTCATGCGGACCGCTCCGCGTCATTCGTGTCGTTCGTGAGGTCGCCCCTGGGCAGCGGCGCATCCGCCTCCAGCGCATACCGCTCGATGGCCAGCGCGGCGCCGTCCTCGGTGTTGTCAGCCGTCACGGCGTCTGCTTCACGCTGGATCTCGGGCGCGGCGTTGCCCATCGCCACGCCCAGGCCCGCCGCTTGCAGCATCGAGACGTCGTTGACGCCATCGCCAATCGCCATCGTCTGCGCCAGCGGAATGTCATACTGGCGCGCCAGCCAGCGCATACCCGCGCCTTTCGAGGCCTCTGGCGCGAAGAGGGTCAGCTCGGCCTGGTCATAGCCACCCATCGGCATGAGCTGCCGACCCAGCGGCGAGGCGTCCAGCGCGTCGAACGCCGCGCGCAGCGGCTCGACCTCGCCAAAAGCGCAGAGCCGCAACATGCGTGGAGCCAGCGCGGCGGCGTCCTCCAGCGTGAAATAGGTCGCCTGATCATGGAAGCGCTCCAGATAGGAGGCTGTCCAGTCGGGATGCGGCGGGTCGGCGCTGACCAGCAGCCGCTCGCCCCGCTGGTCGCGGTACTGCGCGATGACCTGCAGCTCGTGCGCTCCCATCGTCCGCGCGGCGGTCAGCGCATGCGCGGGATCGAGCGTCCAGCGCATGCGGCGCGCGCCGGAGGGAAAATCGCAGACCAGCGCGCCATCGTAGAGGATCACTGGCCCCGCCAGCCCCAGCTCGCCCGCCAGCTCGCGCACACCCGCCCAGCGCCGCGCGGTCGCCAGCGCCACGACGATGCCGCGCGCCTGCGCCGCGCCAATCGCGCGGCGCACACGCGCCGAGAGCGCGCCATCAGGCGCCAGGATCGTCCCATCGATATCCAGCGCCAGCAACCGAATCACGCTCACCTGCCTTGCTCTCCTTCTCGCGGCGCCCGCGCGCCTCGGCGGCCCATCAGCGCGGGCGCCGCCAGCCCGTAGGCCACTGCGCCCACGGCCAGCGCCGCCGTCGCCATGAAGAGCGCCGTATCAGCTCGCCCTCGCCACAGCGCAATCGTCGCGGCGGTCGGCGCGCCGGTCAGCCGCAGGCTCGACTCCATCCCCGACACGAATAGCTCAGCGCAGCCGCTGACCACGAACCACAGCCCCACGGCGATCAGCAGCGCGTGCCGCCAGCGTCCCAGCCCGCCACGCGCCACATGCCACGCCAGCCAGCCGCCGACGACGACCTGCCCCATTCCAAACACCAGCGAGAGGACGAGGTTGATGGGAAGCGAGCCTGTCATGGCGCCTGCTACTCGATTCGTGTCCGTGCGCGCTCAGCGCGCGGTGATGGAGAATTTACCCTATAAGTATAGATAGACCAGGATGGTCGCCGCTGGAATGACCAGCAGCAGTGTCCAGTCCAGCCAGCGCAGGCGTCCCTCGTGCAGCATCGTCGCCTCGCCGGTCACGCCGTAGCCGCGCGCCTCCAGCGCCGTCGCCAGGCCGCCCGCGCGCCGCAGCGCCCCTTCGGTCAGCGGCACGACCAGCGTGATGACGCCGCGCGCCCGCGCCCAGAGCGATCCGGTGGTGAAGTCGGCCCCGCGCGAGACCTGCGCCTTGATGAGTTGGTTCGTCTCCTGCACCAGCGTCGGCACGAAGCGCAGCGAGAGCAGCGTCATCAGCCCAAACTCATCGGCGGGCAACCCCATCCGGCGGAAGGGGCGCAGCAGCAGCACGATCGCCTCAGCCAGCGCCACGGGCGTCGTGCTGAGCGTCAACGCCAGCGTCCCCAGATACAGCAACAGGAAGATGCACGTGGTCGAGACCGCAAACCACAGGCCATCGTAGGTCACGACGAACTGGAACGGCAGGGTGAGCCTGCCCACTGTCAGAGTGAACAGGTCGAATGCGCGCCACGTCGCGCCAGCCGTCCAGATCAGGATGAACGGCACGCTCAGCGCCATCAGGATGAACAGCACGCGCATGCGCCGCCAGATGTAGCCGGGATTCGCGCCGCTCAGCGAGAGCGTCAGTAGCAGCAGCGCGAACGCCCAGCCATAGACGCCATAGTGAAAGCGCTTGTGGTTGGCCACGAAGAACGAGAAGGCCAGCCAGCAGAGCAGCAGCAGCTTGGTGCGGGCGCGCAGCCCGTGGATGACCGAGTCGTGCGGGATGTACGACCCCACTGGCAGGTTATCCAGCATGGTCGCCTCCTGTCGCGGCTGGCTCGCCGCCGCTGGCCGCCGCGTGATCGCGGCCCGTGGCCGGACGCAGCGCCTGCGCGATTGCCTGGGTCGTCAGGCTGGCTGGCTCCGCGCGCAGCAGCCCCCGCCGCCGCGCCAGCGCCGCCACCTGCGCCAGCGGCGGCGGCAGCAGCCCCGCCGCCTCGATCACCTCCGTCTGGCGAAAGACCGCATCGGTCGAGCCGCTCAGCGCCACGCGGCCATCGCGCAGCGCCAGCGTCGTCTCGGCCAGCGCGGCCACCTCGCTCATGTCATGCGAGATGACGATCAGCGTGAGCCCCTCATGCTCGCGCAGCCCACGCAGCGTGGCGTAGATCTCCTCGCGCGCCTCGGCGTCCAGCCCAGCGCTCGGCTCATCCAGCACGACGATGCGTGGGCGCATCGCCAGCACGCCCGCCAGCGCCACGCGCCGCCGCTGCCCACCAGAGAGCGCGAACGGCGAGCGCGCCAGAAATTCCGGGTCGTCGGGCAGCGCCACCGCCCGCAGCGCCCAGCGCGTGCGCTCACGCACCTCCTCACGCTTCAGCTTCAGGCGGCTCGGCCCATAGCCGACATCCTCGCCAATCGTCGGCGCGAAGAGCTGGCCCTCTGGAAACTGGAAGAGCAGCCCAACGCGCCGCCGCAACTCGCGCAGCTCGCGGCCATGCAGCCCATTCGGCGTCAGCTCCAGATCGTCCACCACCACGCGCCCGCTCGACGGCGTGAGCAGGCCATTGAGACACTGCGCCAATGTGGACTTGCCTGAGCCAGTCACACCAACTATCGCCGCACACGACCCATCGGCCACGCGCAGGCTCACATCGCGCAGCGCCACGCGCTCCATCGGCGAGCCGGGGTGATAGATCAGCGAGAGATGGTCAACCAGGACTGTCATTGCGCCTGCTCCCGGCCCTGCTCCGGCGCCTGCTCCCGATTCTGCTCCAGCGCGGCGACCAGCGCCTCTGGCGTCAGCGCGTCATTCGCCACACGCGCGCCCATCGTCCGCAGCCGCTCGGCCAGCAGCGCTGTATCAGGAATCACCAGCCGCAGCGCCCGCAAGCGGTCGAGATCGGCGAAGGCGATGACCGGCGCGGCGTCGAGCGCGACCCGCCCACCATCCAGCGCCACCACGCGATGCGCCTCCGCCGCTTCTTCCAGCAGATGCGTGACGTGAATCACGGTCAGCCCCTGCTCGCGGTTCAACTGGCGCAGCAGCGCCGAGATCTCCACGCGCGACCGCGGATCGAGCATCGCCGTTGGCTCGTCGGCGATCAGCACCGATGGCTCTAGCGCCAGCACGCCCGCAATGGCTAGCCGCTGCCGCTGCCCGCCCGACAGTTCGTTCGGCGCCAGGCCGTATGCTCCGCCCAGCCCCACCGCCGTCAGCGCGGCTCGCGTGCGCTGCCAGATAACGTCATGCGCGAATCCTCGCGCGGCCAGCCCCCAGCCGACATCGTCCTCCACTACCGTCGCCACGATCTGGTTATCTGGATCAGAGAAGATCATGCCAATGATCTGGCGGGCCTGGGCGCGATTGGTCGGCTCGGCGACATCCAGCCCCGCCACCGTGACACGGCCACTGGTCGGGCGAGTCAGCCCACCGATGATGCGCGCCAGCGTTGACTTGCCGCTGCCATTGTGTCCCAGCAGCGCGACATACTCGCCTTGCGCGATCGTCAGCGTGATCTCGCTGAGCGCGGTGGTCTGCGCGCCCGGATAGGTATAGCTCAGCCGCTCCAGAAGAATATCCGCGCGTGCGAAGCGGCGCATGGCGCCAGTCGCGGCAAGACTCATCGCTCGCTCGCCTCCACCAGCGCTGCCTCGCCCGCGCCATCCAGCGCTTGCCGCGCCTGCTCCGTCGGAGCCGTCGGAGCCGTCGGAGTCGCCAGCCCCAGCGCGGCGACCTCGGCGCGCAGTCGCTTGCGGCGGGCGTGTCGAGCCAGCGCGCGCGCCACCCAGACGGGAACCCAGAGCGGCGATGTGACCACCCGCCAGAGCAAGCGCAACGCCCACCCGAGCGGGGTGAGGATGATCCCGACCACCCGCAATGCGCGCCAGACCCACGGCGCAGGGAACGGGCGGACATCATGCCCCAGCGCATAGGCGGTCGTTGAAGCGACGCCATAGTAGAGCGCCACGACTGGCGCAGCCAGCGCCGTCGTGTAGATGTAGTAGCTGAAGACCCAGTAGTCGAGCATGGTGTGAGCGGCAGACACGGCGAATGGGCGCAGCGTCAGCCAGTCGCCCTGGACGCCGATGACATTGGCGCTCGTATCGAGCAGCCACCCAATGCTGATGAGCATGTTGCGCAGCACAAGGTAGATGTCGTGCAGCGGCAGCGCCAGCGCAAACGCGGCCATGAACGCCGCGCCATAGGCAACGGTCGAGCTGACGAAGAGGCCCAGCAGAATCGCCAGACTCGGCGCCCAGCGACGCTGCATCGCCCAGCCCATCACCATGCCGACGACGGCCTCCAACGTCAGCCGCCAGCCATAGTGCGGCCCCACCAGCACGGTCATCAGAAAGCCCGCTACGCAGGCCGCGAAGAGCGCAATGCGTGGGCCACGCCGCAGATAGAGGATGACGAATGGCGTAGGGATGAGCGGCATGAACGCTGTGCCGATGATCGGCACATAGATCCACGCGAGATCGAAGACGATGCTCACATCGGCGAGCAGTCCCGCCTCGGCCATGCTGATGGCGCTGGCCCAGGGGGCGCGTGGCTCCGCTCCACGCGGCGTCGAGGCGACCACCTCCACGGGTGGAGGCGCGCTCGTGTCGTCTGCTGGAATCGCTGGTTCGTCCACAGCCACTCACTTTCGCGTGTGTCGGGTTCGGGGCGCACAGGTTGGCTGTTTGCCCGGCGCCGACGCCGCTCGTCACACCCTGCCAGCATAGCACGTTCTCTTGCTCGCGGCCTACCAGGCTGGTACCGCGAACCGCCGTCTCACGCGCCGACCATCTCCTCCGCCGAGGCGCCCAGCGCCTCTACATCGCGCTTGTAGAAGCGGCTGCCCCAGATGCCAACGATGCCCGCCGCCACCAGCGCCACCGGGCAGGTCACCAGCAGCGCCAGGCCGATCTGTTCGCCGCCCAGCCCCACCGCGAAGGCGTCGGCGATGGCGCCGACCGCCGCCGCCGCCCAGACGTCACCGAGCAGGTGCGCCAGCATCAGCTCCAGCCCGCCGCCCGCCGCGCGCAGGCTCGGCGGCAAGACATCTTGCAGCGCGGCGCTGGTTGGCCCATTGTACACGTTGATGAAGAAGGCCGAGAACAGGCCGCCCAGCGCGAAGATCACAACGCCGATGAGCACCTGGGTCGCGGGCGCGAGCGCGGTGTACGCGGGCAGCCCCTGAAGCAGATACGGCGCGCCAAGGGTGACGACGACGAACGGCGCCGTCAGCAGGAATCCCAGCCCGCCCACGCGCACGCGCGCGCCGATGTACTTGCGCCGCAGCCGGTTCGCCCACGCGCCGCCGTAGATGCCACCGATGATGCCGCCCACCACCAGCAGCGCGCCCGGCAGGATGGAGCCAATCGTGGCGCCCAGCCCGGCGGAGCCAAAGTGTGAATCAGCGCCGTATTCATGGCTCAGATAGAGCACCAGGAAGGTGCTGATCGCCGTCAGCGGGAAGAAGCCCAGCGCATGCTGGAACAAGATCACGCGGAAGGTTGGAATCTTCCAGCAGCGTCTGATGGTCGCCCAGACGCTCAGCGATCGCGCCGTCTCGGTCGGCTCCGGGTCGCCCTCCGACCTGTCGCGCCGCCGCAGGCCAAACATCAGCGCGGCCAGAATCAGCCCCGGCACGGCGCTGATGTAGAAGGCGAGCCGCCACTTGTCAGGGAAGTTGAAGAACCCGCCGAAGAGGAAGCCGAACCCGGCGCCGAAGAGCGCGGTGGCCTGCCACCAGCTCAGGATGGATGCGCGGCGCTTGGTCGGGAACCACGCCGCCAGCAGCGGCGTGCCAGAGGGAAAATAGCTGCCCTCACCCACGCCAACCACGGCGCGCGCCAGGAACATCGAGTTGAAGTCGAACGCGCGCCCGGTCAGCAGCGTCGCCAGGCTCCAGATCGCCACGCCCGCGCCCACCACCACCTTGCGGCTGACGCGCTCGGCCAGATAGCCCAGCGGGAAGGCCACCAGCGAGTAGACGACCAGGAACGCGCTGGTGAAGACGCCAAACTGAAAGTCGTTGAAGCCAAATTGCTTGGTCAGCGCGGGCGAAACCGCGACCAGGATGTAGCGATCCACATAGTTGAAGAAGTTGATGCCGCACATCAGCCAGAACACGTACCAGGCATAGACGCCCACCGGCGAACTTGACTGCGGCGCGGATGTCGTGGTGGCGGCAGACGATGGCACTTCGCTCACAGAAACCGGCGCAGGAAGCCGCTGAGCTTGTAGCTCGTGCGGAGGAATGCGCCGCTCCTTTCTGGTACTAGCCTACTGACGCAATCAGCCAATAGGTACGACACTTGTGCTATGAAACAAACCATGCTCTTGAAGCTCATCGCGACAGCTGGACAACAGGCCGCCTTGCTGGAGACCATGCAGGTCTTCAATGCTGGCTGCACCTATGTCGCGCAAGTAGCGTTTGAGCAGCGCAGCGCCAACAAGTTCGACCTGCAAAAGCTCGTCTATGGCGCCCTGCGGACCGAGTATGGTTTGCCCGCGCAACTCGCGATTCGCGCGATCAGCAAGACCGTTGAAGCCTGCAAGCGGGATAAGGATGTCCGTCCCACCTTCCGCCCGGAGGGTGCAATTGTCTACGACCCGCGCGGCATGAATGTCAAAGGGCTGTCTACCGTCTCCCTGCTGACGCTCAACAGGCGTGTCCTTGTCCCCTTCTGGGTCGGTGGCCACCAGCAGGCAAGGATGGGAGCCATTCAAGGGCAAGCTGATCTGATCTACCGCCGTGGTAAGTTCTATCTTGTTGTGACGCTCGAGATGCCTGAACGCCCGCCAGTGATTCCAGAACCCACCTTGGGAGTGGATCTGGGGATTGTGAATCTCGCCACGGATAGCGATGGTCAGACCTTCAGTGGTGAGACCGTGGATCACGTTCGCCAGCGGATGACGAGGCTGCGCGCTGCGCTTCAGACGAGAGGCGCACGCAGTGCCAAGCGCC
>JAICVT010000582.1 GCA_025935235.1 Ktedonobacterales bacterium
CGGGCGGCGTGCATCGCGGCGAGACCATCCTCAGCGCGCTGCTGCGCGAAACGGAGGAGGAGACCAGCCTGAGCGTGCGCGTGCGGCGCTTCCTGGCGGTGGAGCGCTATCAGCCGCCCGATGCCGCCACGCCCGCCGACTCCGCCACCTTCGCCTTCCTGCTGGATGAGGTGGGCGGCACGCTCCAGGTCAACGATCCCCATGAGCGGCTGGAGGACTTCCGCGAGATCGCGCCCGCCGCGCTCGTGGAGATCGCCGACCAGCTCGACAGCCTGGAGGACGCGCCAAGCGACGCGCTGGAGGCGTCCTATCGCGCGTGGGGCCGCTTCCGCGCGCCGACGCATCGCCTCGTCTGGCAGGCGCTGAGCGCCGAGCAGGGCTGAGCGGAAGCGCGAGCAGACGCGGCGCCGCTCGGCTGCTGGCCCCGCGCCGCGTGCTATACTGCAAGGGGCGACCTCACCCCCTACCGGAAGGGGTTTGGGCAGTTCCTCTCGGCCATCAAAGGCCGGCGCACGGTGGGAAGGGCATAAATGCCCAATGGCGCCCGCCAGCAGCGTGCAACGCCGTCTGATGTCGACCATTGATGGCCGCCGCCGTGCTCCGGCCTTTCAAGGCTGAGAGCGCCCCAGATGCCCAGCCGACGGTATGCCGCCGACGCTCGATCCATCCATCTTCAGGAGAACCATACGCTATGACCACCTCTTCGCCCGCGTCAACGGAGACGCAGGAGCAGACCCAGCCGCGCACCTATCTCAACTTCATCGGCGGCGAGTGGCGACCCTCCGCCTCTGGCGTGACCTTCGATAACACCAACCCCGCGCGCCGCAGCGAGATCATCGCGCGCTTCCAGAAGTCCTCCGCGGCTGATGTGGACGCCGCCATCGCCGCCGCCGAGGCCGCGCTGCCTGCGTGGCGCGCGCTGCCCGCTCCCCAGCGTGGCGCGATCATCCTGAAGGCGGCGCTGCTGCTGGAGGCGCGGCAGGCCGAACTGGCGCGCGACATGACGCGCGAGATGGGCAAGCCGTTGCGCGAGACGATGGGCGACCTGCAAACGGCGATTGACTTCGGCAAGTTCGTGGCGGGCGAGGGATCGCGCGCTGAGGGCGAGACGGTCCCCTCCGGCATCCCTGACAAGATGTGCCTGACCATCCGCCAGCCGCTGGGCGTCGTCGGCATCATCACGCCGTGGAACTTCCCGATGGCGATCCCGGCGTGGAAGACCTTCCCGGCGCTGCTGGCTGGCAACACTGTCGTGCTGAAGCCCGCCAGCGATACACCGCTCTCCGCCGCGCATCTGGTCGAGATTCTGGATGAGGCTGGGCTGCCGAAGGGTGTCCTCAACTTTGTGACGGGGCCGGGCGGCTCGCTGGGCGACGCGCTGGTGACGGATCCGCGCATTGCCATGATCTCGCTGACCGGCTCGACCGAGGTGGGCCGCCATGTGGCCGAGCTGTGTGGGCGCGATCTGCGCCGCGTCAGCCTGGAGCTAGGCGGCAAGAACGCCGTCATCGTGATGGACGACGCCAACCTGGATGAGGCGGTCAAGGCGGTCTCGTGGGCGGGCTTCGGCACCACCGGCCAGCGCTGCACGGCCACCAGCCGCGTCATCGTCCACGAGAAAGTAGCCGACGCCTTCACCGCCAAGCTGGCCGAGGCGGCGCAGAAGCTGCGCGTGGGCGATGGCCTGCTCGCCGAGACGGAGATGGGGCCGCTGGTCAACCAGGGCCGCGTCGGCGCGGTGCATGAGTACACCGAGATCGGCCAGCAGGAGGGCGCGCGGCTGGTCACAGGCGGCCACGCGCTGGAGGAAG
>JAICVT010000236.1 GCA_025935235.1 Ktedonobacterales bacterium
CGCTGGGCGCGACAAAGTGCGCTGAGGCAGGCGGCGTGATGCTCGCGGCGCACGTAGGGCATCAGCGCCTGGATGTCGGCCAGGCTAACCCGCGCCAGCGCCTCGGCCTCAGCGGGCATGCCCTGCGCCAGCATCACCTCGGCCAGTGTGGCATTGGCGCGCACCGAGCGCTCATGCGTGAGCTGGCTCGCCAGTCGCGCCGACTCGACGGCCAGCGCATAGCGATTCATCCGCAGCAGCGCCACCGAGCAGTCCGCGATGGTCTGCGGATCAGGTGACGCCTCCATCGCCACGATGGCGGCCGCCAGCGCCTCATCGTAGCGGCCCAGCCCCAGCAGCGCCGTCACGCGGCGGTTGAGCCAGACCAGCCGCCGCCGCCCGACCCAGGCGCCTGCGCCCGTCACATCGAGCGACTGATCGCACATCGCTAGCGCCTCGGCGTAGCGCCCCTGGCGAACCAGCGTATCGGCGCGGGCGGCCGGCGAGAGCCAGCGCGCCACCCGCAGCAAGATCAGCCAGAGCGCCACGCCGATCAGCGGCGCGCCACTCAGCGGCGCGTCGAGCGCGATGGAGAGCAGCAGTGGCGCCAGCACCAGTCCGGCCCACGAGAGCGCCGCCACCCTCGTAAACAGACTGCTGCCATCGGTGATGACCAGACGAACGGCGGGCGCGGTCATCCGCGCGATGCGCGCGGGCGCGGCGCTGTCGCCAGCGTCCGCGTAGACGCCCGCGTCAGCGCGCTGCGCGTTCCCGTGTAACGGGCGAGCCATGCGTCATCGCCTCCACTCATCAGCGCGTGTCAGGTTGGGCCGCGTCAGGCGCGGTCGGGCGTCGTCAGGTGTCATCGGGCGCTGGCGCCGACCCACGCGCTTCCGTCGCCGCATTGGCTGGCCTCACGCCTGCGTCCAGGTCCGCCCGCATCCCCGGCCTCATGTCCGCTCGCACGTCTGCCAGCCGCGAGGGTTCAGCGCTCAGGATAGCGCGCAACGTGAAAGAGAGCAAGAGGAGGTTGCGGATCGCCACCACCGGCATGAAGGCCCAGTCATACGTCACCGTCTGGATCGGGTTGCGGATGCCATAGAGGTAGGGGAAGATCAGTGTAGTCAGGCCGCAGATCAGCAGCCAGAGCGCATCGAAGCCAAAGACCTCCGCCACGAAGGGCGTGATCCAGATCAGGTATTGCGGGCTGAAGATCTTGTTGGCGACCACCACCACGCTCAGCGTGGCCAGAAATGCCTGCGCCAGTGTCAGCCGCCCGCGCGCGAACCGCCAGTAGACCCACACGCAGCCAGCCGCCAGCGCCAGCGTCGAGAGCGGTTTGAGCGCCACATCGAGCGGGCCGACGTAGTTGAGCGAGACGAACGAGAAGTCGGGATGCGCCGGTATGCCGAAGAGCGTGCCGAGCCACAGGAACGTCGCCGGGGTGGATTCGACCTGCAGCGGCCGCGCGCTGGCATAGGTGAACTCCGTCAGCGCGCCTGCCGGATTGAGGATGAAGGCCAGCGCGAAGCCCAACCCCACCGCGCCAAAGAAGATCACGCCGCCCTCCACCACGCGCCACGTCGCCGGGGAGCGCAGCGTCGCGCGCAGCCAGCCTGTGAGTCGGCCAATCGGCCAGCGTCGCCGCGTCGTCGCCTCCTCGATCCGCCCCGCCGCGCGCGCCGTGGCGTGCAGCGCCTGCCACTGGGCGATCAGCGGCAGCGGCAGCAGGAAGATCGGATAGAGCTTGAGCAGCACCCCCAACGCCAGCAGCAGATAGGCTCCGGCGTAGTGGCGTCGCTCCAGCGCCCAGAACGCCGCCAACGTCACCAGCGCCGGGAAGATGTCGAAGCGCGCTACCAGCGTCCCCGCCGAGCCGACCACCAGATAGACGAAGTAGGCGAGGGCGCGCCTGCGATCGCCGAAGCGCAGGAAGCCCAGATAGCCCACGATGACGGCGGCGGCGGCCCACCAGCTAAAGACCGACTGATAGTCAGGCAGCGGCGGCAGCAGCGTGAACGAGAACGGCAGAATCGCCAGTGGCGGGTATTCAGTGGGCAGGGCGGTGAAGATCGGGTGGCCGGTCCAGAAGTTGAGCGCGTAGGTGTAGTATTCGGCGACATCGCCGTTGGGCAGGCGCGCCGTGGCGACCATGATGCTGCGCATCGCCACGATGCCCAGCGCCAGCAGCGCGATCTCCACCAGCAGCGTCAGCCAGCGCGTCTGGCGCAATCGGCGCAGGCTCGGCAGAAGGAGCACGCGCGGGACGCGACCATCCTCGCGCGCCTGGTCTGGCGCACGCTCGCTGGCTCGCATCGCATCTCCTCCCGGACAGCGCGGATCGCGACCGCGTTTACCGTCGCCGCCGGTCGCCGTGTCATGCCGCGTTGTATCGTGTCGCGCCATGCGACAGTGTATCACGACGGGGACGACCTCTCCCCCAGCCCCTCCCCCGCTTCGCGGGAGAGGGGAGCAGGATTCGTACTCGCAGCTGCCGCATCTCCCCTTGACACCTCTGGGCGCGCGTGGCATAGTGATGCGACATGACGAGTCAGTCATGTGACGTTATCGTCATGTTTGTCCGCGCGAGGTCGCCCGACCGCGCTTCTGTCTTACTTCAGCCATGCTTCAGCGGAGAGGAGGCGGCGCATGCAAGCGTTTCTCCAGGTGACGCTCTCTGGCCTCGTCACGGGCAGCCTGTATGGCCTGCTGGCGCTCGGCCTCGTCCTCATCTATCGCACCACTGGCGTGCTCAACTTCGCCTATAGCGCCCTCTCGACCTTTGGCGCCGCCTTCCTCTTCGTGCTGGAGACCGGGCGCGGCATGAACTTCTGGCTGGCGCTGCCCCTCAGCCTGATCTTCGCCGCCGCGCTGGGCGCCGCGATGGAGCGGCTCTTCGCGCGGCCCGTGCTGCACGCGCCAGTCTTCACCAAGGCCATCGCCACACTGGCGCTGGCGCTCGTGCTGACGACCGTGGCGCAGGCGATCTGGCCGCAACTGGCATTTACGGAGCATTTTCCCACGCCCTTCGAGAGCGCCTCATTCAGCGTCGGTGGCGTCTTCGTGACGGCGGCGGCGCTGCTGGCGCTGGGCGTGACGGCGCTGGTGGTTGTCGCGCTGACGCTCTTTCTGGGGCGCACGCGCATGGGCATGGCGATGCGCGCCTCAGCCGACAACCAGCCCGTCGCGCAACTGATGGGCGCGCCAGTCGGGCGCATCTTCCTGCTGACGTGGGCGGTCGCCACGGCCATTGGCGCGCTCTCGGCCATCATGCTGGCGGCGCAGCAGCGCACAGTGGATATCTCCTATATGAATCCGGTGCTGATTCTGGCGTTCGTCGCCGCCGTGCTTGGCGGGCTGGACTCGCTGCCCGGCGCGCTGATCGGCGGCATTGCCGTCGGGCTGGCGCAGAACTGGCTGGCGCTGCTGCTGGCGGGCCACGCGATCGGCCCGCTGGATATAGGCTCGCCGGGCATTCGCGAGACGCTGATCTTCGCGGCATTTGTCGTCGTGCTGATCCTGCGCCCACAGGGGCTGCTCGGCAAAGCTGAGTTGCGCAACGTCTAGCCTCACCCACTCGCCCGCCTATCGCCTGCTCAGGAGGTTCCGCATGGTGAGCGCACAGCCAACATCCGCGCCATCCGTCCCCGCCGAGCCGCCGCCCGACGTGCGCTCAGGTCCGCTGGCGTCGCTGCGTAGCGCCCGCGCCAGAGCTGTCGGCCCAGCGCTGATCGTCATCCTGCTGATCGCGCTGGTGGCGCTGCCGACACTCTTCGATCTGATCTTCGGCTTCAGCGGCGCGTTCCAACTGCATCGCGTCAGCCTGATCGCCATTTTTGCGCTGGCCGCCTTCGCGCAGAACATCCTGACCGGCTACGCGGCGCAGCCCTCGCTGGGCAACGCGGCCTTCTTCGGGCTGGGCGGCTATCTGCTGGCGTGGCTGGCGGGCGACCTCGGCCAGCCCTGGTGGCTCGCCATCGTCATCGCGATGCTGGCGAGCGCGCTGATCGGCGTGATCGTCGGCGGCCCGGCGCTGCGCATCTCTGGCGCGTATCTGGCCATCGTCACGCTGGGGCTGGCGCTGATCGCTGGCTCGCTCTTCGACCTGTGGGATACCACGGCGGGCCGCCAGAGCTATGGCATCAACAATCTGCCCGACCTGCTGCAGGACGACCACTCGCTCTACTATCTCGTGTTGTTGATTACGGTGGTGATCTTCGCGCTGGGCTGGGTGCTGCTGCGCTCGCGCGTCGGGCGCGCCTGGGTCGCCATCCGCGACAGCGAATCGGCGGCGCTGGCGTTCGGCGTCAACGCCACCTACTACAAGCTGCTGGCCTTCATCGTCAGCGCCGCGCTGACCGGGCTGGCGGGCGCGCTGTATGCCATCTGGGCGCAGACCGCCGACTCTTCGATGTCGAGCGTGGATGAGACGATTCTCTTTCTGGCGATGATCGTCGTCGGCGGGCTTGGCTCGATCCTTGGCTCGGCGCTCGGCGCGCTCTTCGTCGGCTTCCTACCGCTGCTGCTGGGCCAGCTCCCCTCGCCGATCAACGTCGCCGGACTCTCGGTGCAGGTCTCGACGCTGACCACCGGCATCTATGGCCTGCTGCTGCTGCTGGCGCTGATCTTCTTCCCCGCCGGGCTGGCCTCGATCCGCGAGTGGCTCACCGCGCTGCTCGCGCGCGTCGGGCGGCCAGGCTCGACAGCGCAGCAGGGAGGAGGCGCCGCATGAGCGAGATCAGCGAGATGAGCGATCAGGGAGCGGACAAGGCGCTGCTCGATGTGCGCGGGCTGACAGTGCGCTTTGGCGGGCTGGTGGCGCTCAACGCGCTCGATCTGCGCGTGCGCGAGGGCCAGATCTTCGCGCTGGTCGGGCCGAATGGCGCGGGCAAGACGACGCTGCTCAACTGCGTCAGCGGCTTCACGCAGCCCAGCGCGGGCAGCCTGACCTTCGACGGCGTGGATCTGCTGGCGCTGCCCAGGCGCCAGCGGGCGGCGCTGGGCATCGGGCGCACCTTCCAGAATGTGCAGCTCTTCGCCAGCATGACCGTGCTCGATAATCTGGTGGCCGCGCAGCATGCCCATCTGCGCGCCAACTTCGCGGCGAGCCTGCTGCCCTTTGGCCCGGCCATCGCCGAGGATCGCCGCGCGCGGGCGCATGGACGCGAGATTCTGGAGCTGCTGGGCATCGCGCGCTATGCCAACGCCGTCGCGGGCGCGCTGCCCTTTGGCGTCCAGAAGCTGGTGGGCGTGGCGCGGGCGCTGGCGCTGCGTCCGCGGCTGGTGCTGCTGGATGAGCCAGCCGCGGGGATGCCGCAGACCGAGGTGGCGCAGTTCGCCGGGGCGCTGCGGCGCTGGCGCGACGAGCTACATGTCACGTTCATGCTGATCGAGCACAATATGTCGCTGGTGCAGAGCGTCGCGGAGACGGTCAGCGTGCTGGACTACGGGCGCAAGCTGGCCGAGGGTACGCCCGCCGAGGCGCTGGCCAACCCCGCTGTGCTGGAGGCGTACCTGGGCAGCGCCGGAGCGCGGGAGGGCGCACATGCTGACGCACATGCTGAGCGTTGAGGGGCTGCGGGCGGGTTATGGCTCGCTGGAGGCGCTGCACGGCGTCTCGTTCGGCGTCCAGCGCGGCGAGGCGGTCGCCATCCTGGGGGCCAACGGCGCAGGCAAGACCACCCTGATGCGCGCGCTGACCGGGCTGATCCGCGCCCGCGCCGGGACGATCACGCTGGATGGCCAGCGCATCGAGCGGCGCGCGCCGGAGCAGCGTGTGCGCAACGGGCTGGCGCTGGTCCCAGAGGGACGCGAGCTGTTTGGCTCGCTGACTGTGCGCGAGAATCTGCTGATGGGCGCCTTCACACGCCGCGACCGCCACGCGCTAGAGGCCGACATCGCGCAAACGCTGGAGTATTTTCCCCGCCTGCGTGAGCGGCTGAGCGCGCCCGCCGCCAGCTTGAGCGGTGGCGAGGGGCAGATGCTCTCGATTGGCCGCGCGCTGATGTCGCGCCCGCGCGTGCTGCTGCTGGATGAGCCATCGCTGGGGCTGGCGCCCGCGATTGTGGAGACCGTCTTCGGCGTGATCGCGCGGCTGAATCGCGAGCAGGGGCTGACGGTCGTGCTGGTGGAGCAGAACGCGCGCATGGCGCTGCAAGTCGTCTCATCGGCCTATGTGCTGCAAGGCGGCTCAGTCGAGCTGCACGGCGCGACCGAGGCGCTGACGCAGGACCCCGCCGTCCAGCGCCTCTATCTCGGTGTGGGGGTAGAATCCACCACACAGGCGTCCGCGAGCATTCCGGCCAGCGACCCGGCCAGCGACCCGGACAGGGACACGATGAGGGAGGAGACCATTTTGACCAATGCGCCATTGCTGCCTGGCATCCAGGCGAAGCTGGTCGAGACGCCACGACTGCGCGTCAATGTCCTTTCGGCGGGCGACGAAGCGGGGACGCCGGTCGCGCTGATCCACGGCAATGTCTCGTCGGCGCGCTTCTTCGAGGAGACGTTGCTGGCGCTGCCGCAGGGCTACTGGGGGCTGGCGCCTGATCTGCGCGGGTTTGGCGCCAGCGAGACGAAGCCAGTGGACGCCACACGCGGCGTGCGCGACTTCAGCGATGATCTGCACGCGCTCTTCACCGCGCTGGGGCTGACGGGCGCGCGGCGACCGCATCTGGTCGGCTGGTCAATGGGCGGCGGGATCGTGCTGCAATACGCCACTGACCACCCGGAGAATGTCGCCTCGCTGACGCTGATTGATCCGATGTCGCCGTTTGGGTTTGGCGGCACGAAAGACGCCGCTGGCGCGCTCTGCTGGCCCGATGGCGCAGGCTCCGGTGGCGGCAC
>JAICVT010000417.1 GCA_025935235.1 Ktedonobacterales bacterium
AGCCACGGGTAATCAGCATCCACAGGCCAATCACCACCAGCGGAATCGTGATGAGGCGCGGAATGCCCAGCAGATCAGAGGCGGCGGCGATGCCGGCGAATTCTGAGATGGTCAGGAGCGCGTTGGCGATGAAGAGCGTCAGCACGGCGAAGGCGGCGCCGCGCACGCCGAAGCGCTCGCGAATCAGATCGGAGAGCCCCTTGTTGGTAGCAGCGCCCATGCGCGCGCACATCTCCTGCACGACGGCCATGCTGATGGTGATGGGGATCAGCATCCACAGCAGGCCATAGCCATATTGCGCGCCGACGGCGGCATAGGTGGTGATGCCGCCAGCGTCGTTGCCCGCGTTGGCGGCGATCAACCCCGGACCCAGAAAGCTGAGCGCGGTGAGCGGGCGTATGAACGGGCGAAAGGCGGGATGCTTGCGAAAAGCGCGCCAGCGCCGGGCCAGCGAGGGGCCACCGCGCATGACGGGGCGCATGATGGGCCGGATCGGCTTGATAGCGCGCTGCGCGAAGAGCGCGGGGCCAGTCAGCGCGCCAGCCCGCAGGCCAGGCGAAATCTTCTGCTCCATGAGGCGGCTCCCTTCATGGAGACAGGCGCCGACGCGCAGTGGCGTCGGGCCTGGCGGGAGCGCCTCACCAGTCCGGGGGATCGGGGAGGGGCTATCTCAGGCGGTTGACGGCCAGACGCGCGGACGCGATGTCTCGGGATCGAAAGTTGACTCTTGGTTGACTACTTGAGCCAGCGTCCATTGACGGTATTGTTCCTCCAACTCCGTGGCGTCGGTGGCGTTTCCCAAACGCTGTGAGTCTTGCCGATCTTGCAAGTTGCGTTCCACTCGTGTTGACCGCTGGCGAGCCAGCCGGTCAGGAGGGTAGAAGAGGGAAGCGCGCGGCGTCGCGGAACACTAGCGCCAGAATGATGAAACCCTTGCGGCGCTATGCGGTCGGGGTGGCCGGATTCGAACCGGCGACCTCATGGTCCCAAACCATGCGCGCTGACCAACTGCGCTACACCCCGTCGTGGATTCGGCGCCTGTCGTCATCCGATGATGCGCGCCGATGAACCCACACCAATGCAGTATAGAACCGGCGTGAGGCCCAAGTCAAGCGCGCTGGGACGTATCAGCAGGCGGGCGGCAGCCCCACCCCCAGCCCCTCCCCCGCTGTGCGGGAGCGGGGAGCTACAGGTGGTCTCTCACGCTGCCTGGCTCGTGTTACCTCATATGACGTGGCGCGGTAGGCCAGCAAGCGCGCCTGTCCCCCAAATGGGCCGCTGGCGCGTTACACTTGTGGGGAGGCTGGCGGCTGGCGGGGCGGGCTGGCGGTTGAAACCGCGCCTGGGAGGCGGCTGGCGCCGCCGCGAAGCTCGGCTCCGCCTGCCGCCTGCGCGGACTGGGAGTTCTGGGAGTTCTACGCCGCACGCGGGCTGTCTGTAGAGACGGTCTGCGCGAATAGTGGCCAGCAGCGCACCACCTGGCGCACCCCTTCCCTGCTCCCCCTCCCTGAAGGGGAGGGGGCTGGGGGGAGAGGTCGCGCCTGGTCGCCATACTTCAATCCTCGAATCACGCTCTGAGATGAACCTCGTGTACAGGGAGGCGACAGCGCATGACGGGCGGCATGATGGGCGCGGCGCTGACTGCGCGGCGGGCGACGACGCTGGGGCGCGGGAGCGCGCGCGAGGCGGCGCTGGCCACACTGGCCGCGCTGCTCGCCATGCTGCTCGCCACGCTAGGCGCGGCGCCCGCGCTCGCCAGCCCGCGGATTGGCTCGCAAGCCAGCCCGCAGGCCAATCGTCCGACCGAGGCGGTAGCCTATGCGCGCGTTGCTGTGGTGCGCGTGCTGAGCTACTACTATGGCAAGACGACCACCTCCGTCCCGATTCCGGTACTCAGCCCCTGCGTCGGCGATGGCGCGCTGATCGGCACGACCGGCGCGAACCTCAACTCGTACAGCTACATCCTGATCCCGACGGCGCTGGTCAACCCCATCAATCCGTGTACGGGCGTGCAGGCCGCCTTCGAGCAGTTCAACGGTCAGGCCGCCAACTGGGGGCTGGTGCGCATCCAGGTCGAGCTGAATGTCGCCTACACGGGAACCGGCGCGCAGCGGCAGGGCAGCGTCAGCTATAGCATTGATCCCGGTCAGATTCGCACGACTGGCGCATCCACTGGCCCGCAACTGCTGGCGCTGCCGCTCGGCTTGCTGAGTGGCTCGCCCAACCACGATCTGCCCACGCTGGAGCCGCCGCAGCCCTCCGACGCGCCGCCAGACGCTGCTCAGAACACGCTGATAGACCTGACGGGGCCGACCGGCGCGCTGCTCAACGCCTCCGCGCTGACGCCCGACCAGCTCACCTCGACGCTCTATCCGGTGGCGCTGCCCGTCGCGCGGGCCTTCCCAGGCGCCGACCAGCCCGCCGCCACAGCGACCTCCTCCGCGACGACCACGGCCACGGCGACTAGCCAGCCAACCGCCGCGCCCACGGCCACCGCCTCGGCGCAACAGCAGCAGACCGCCGCGCAGCTCTCGCTGGGCGCGGTCGAGGTGGATGGCAACGGGCGGCTGATCGGCATGGTCGGCGCCGACAGCCAGGGCGCGCACATCCTCTACAGCGTCGGCGACATGCAGCGCGCCATCGGTGGGATCACGGGCAAGCCTGGCCAGTTGATGACCTACTGGAAGCAGGGGCTGGACGCCTTCTACGCCACGCCGCCGCAATATCCCGCCGCGCAGACCGCCTTCAACGCGCTGGCCAGCGGCTACACCGACTTCGGCGGCGTACAGCCCTTCGCCAGCGCGGCGGCCAGCGGCTCCGGCGACATCCCCGCGTTGACCAATCCTGGCAGCGGCGGCTCTGGCTCCAATTCGGGCGGGCAAGGGACGTCGGGCGCTGGCCTGAGCAAGCTGACCATCGCGTTGATCGCGGCGGGGGCGCTGCTGCTGGTGTTACTGATCGGGCTGGCCTTCGCGCTCGCGCGTCGGCGCGCGCGCCAGCCCACGCGCGCGCTGATCCCGCCGGAGGAGGCGCAGCTCAACCTGCTGCCGCCCGACATGCCGCTGGACGCCGTACCAGAGGACGACGAGCCGACGCGCCCAATCTCCAGCATCGAGCTGAAGAACGCGCTGGCCGCCGCTGGCGCTGCTGGAGCGGCCACCAGCGCGCCGTCCATCTCCGATCTGGCCACCATGCACATGCCCGTCGCGCCGCGCCGCGCGACCGCCCCGCGCAAGACCTCGATCCTCACGGCGCAGAGCGCGGGCATGATTGATCCGGGTATCAAGCGCTTCAGCGAGCCAAACCAGGACAACATCTTCGCGCTGGAGGGCGTGCGCGCCGACGTGGGCAGGCTCCAGCCCTACGGCCTGTTCATCGTGGCCGATGGCATGGGCGGCCACCTGAATGGCCAGCTCGCCAGCCGCCTGACCATCGAGACGGTGGCGCGCACAGTGGCGCACACCCTTAGCTCGGCGCAGCCCTTCGACCGTTCGACGCTGGCGCAACTGCTGCCAGAGGGCGTGCGGCTGGCGCATCAGGAGCTGCAGCGCCGCAACCGCGAGCAGAACAGCGACATGGGTACGACCATCACGGCGGCGCTGGTGGTGGACGATCACGCCTACGTTGTCAACGTCGGCGACAGCCGCACCTACCTGCTCAATCCCGAC
>JAICVT010000127.1 GCA_025935235.1 Ktedonobacterales bacterium
CCCGCGACTAACGTAGCGGGAAGTGAGGCAGCCGATGTCCTATCAATCTCTGCCGGGCGATCCATCGCACTCCGGCTCACATGCTGGCGGGCGCGATGATCCGCCCGCGCCACGCGGCCCCAGTGCGCCGCCGATCCCGCCCACCTCACGCGGCGAGCTGATCGCCTTCATCAATAGCTTTGTCTACGCCTGGCATGGCCTGCTCTATGCCGTGCGCACCCAGCGCAACGCGCGCGTGCATATGGCGCTGGGGCTGGTAGCGATCATCCTGGGTGTGCTGCTGCATATCTCGCCGGTCGAGTGGGCGCTGGTCTTCACCGCCATCACGCTGGTCTTCATCGCCGAGATGTTCAACACGGTGGCCGAGGCGTGTGTGGACCTGGTGACACGCGAATATCATCCGCTGGCGCGCATCGCCAAGGACGTGGCGGCGGGCGCGGTGCTGCTCAACGCGATGCTCTCGGTGGTGATCGGCGCGCTGGTCTTCATCCCGCACCTCTGGCCGCTGGCGCAGAAGCTGCTGCTGCGGCTGTAGCGCCCCCACCCCCATCCCCTCCCCCGCTTTGCGGGAGAGGGGAGCTACAGGCTGGCTGGCCTCCGGCTCCCCTCGCCCTCTGGGAGAGGGGCAGGGGTGAGGGTTCGCGCCCTAGAGACAGCGTGAAACCCACATTATTGCAGATTGTGAGTTATTGCAGATGTCTGATGACGACTTGCCCCCGAGAGAGGACCGTGAGGCATGGATCGCCCGATTCGGCGAGTATCGGCGCATCCCTGTTGGGCGGTATGGTCCGTTTCGCCTGGACAACCAATGGTTTCGAGATCCCACTCTTCCTGAGCGGCAGCAGCGCTGGTACGTCCTTGTGCTGGAGATCGGTGCCAAGTACGAGATGGATCTTATGAACATGGATCGCTTGTATCAGTGGTCTAACCTGCCGCCCGCAGAGTGGCCCTTGCCCACACGCGAGCAGGTGTTGCGTGCTGCGAGGCAGTGGTTGGCCACGTATAGCCCTGCGCGGAGAGATAGGGTCTGGGTCCCGTGCTATCGGCGGCGTGTGGGGCCTCCGGACGACGTAGGAGAGATGACAGCGGGCGACTGGTACCTCGACGCATTCGTCCGACGGCCGCGTCATCCGATGATCTCTGAGAAAAAGGCAGCTCCGTTGGTGGAGGCAGCGATTCGTGAAGTGGAACAGGCCGCGGACGCGCCTGACACGACGGACTAGCGCGAGTGGCTTGAAACTGCCTCAGACGAAGAGCAGGCGCACGGCGACGGCGCTGCCGATTCCGACCAGCCAGCCGAGCAGCACCTGCCCGGTCGTGTGGCGGCCCAGCTCGACGCGCGACCAACCCACCAGCGCGGCGGCCAGCGCGGCGGGCGCGCCCCAGCCCGGCACAAAGAGCCATAGCAGCGCGGCGCAGGCGGCGGCGGCGGTGGCATGCGCCGAGACCTTATACGCGAAGTTGATGACGCCATCAACCGCGTTGGCCAGCGTCATGGCGCCCGCGGCGATCAGTGCGCCCTGCGGGGCGCTGGTGTAGGCCAGCGCCACCACCATCAGCAGCGCGCAGACGAGGCCGATGGGATAGAGCGCATAGCGCTGCTCGCGCACGCTCACGTCGAGGTCGGTCCAGTGGCCGCGCGCCACCTGAAAGGCGACCAGCGCCGCGACCGGGGCGGTGGTGAGGGCCAGCGCGATGAGGCAGACATCGAGCGATGAGGAGACCGAGCCGGTCTCGGTGAAGGCAATCGCTGCCAGCGTCAGCAGCGGGAACGCAACCGGGTGGACGATTGCGGAAACGGCCTGCGCGAGCGCCTGGCGCAGCGGTTTCTTCGCTACCACCTTCTCCAGTTCCATGACCCCATCGCTTTCCATCTGGCCGCCGCCATGCCTGTCGCCAGCGCCGCTCGCCCGCCAGACAAGGGCCAGCTAAGGGCTGGGCGCGAGCCGGGCGCGAAACGCAAGGGCATTGTATGTGCCGTTCTGGCCAGTGTCAATCAAGCCAGGAATCACGGCGGGGCGTCGCGAGATAGCGGCGCTAGCCGACGCCAGGCCAGCGGTTGAAACCGCGCCTGAAGGGCCTTGCAGGCCCACAACGTCCGCCTGCGCGGACGCGGGTATGGAGAGGGAGAGGCGGACCCGCGCAGGCGGGTCTGGTGGCGAGCCGCAGCCCGCCTTCAGGCGCGGGTTCAACCGCTAGCTCGCCTGGTGGGTTACTCCAGCCCCAACTCGCTGATTTTGAGGCTGCGACGAATCTGTCGCTTGCCCAGCCCCAGCGTCCACGAGCCGATGTCCTGGTTGGTCAGGCGGCGGCGCGCGGTGAGGGCCGCGCCCACCTCCGGCGGATAGAGCGGCGCGGCCAGCGTGGCGAGTGGGGCCACCGTGGCGATGCGCGGGCGCAGCGGATCCAGCGTCCAGCGCGACTTGAAGACGCTGCCGACGATGCCGATGGGGAAGGCGTCGTTGCGCATGTCGAGCCGCCGCACGATGGCCTCGATGCTCTCGCCGATGTCGTTGGCGGCCCGCGCCAGAATCTCGCGCGCGACGGGATCGCCCGCGTCGGCGGCGTCGGAGACATGGCGGGCGAAGTCGGCGATGCGCAGCTTGCCCAGCGCGCCGCTGTCGGCCAGGCGGCGCATGGCGGGCGCGTCGTCGATGCCGTAGCACTCGGCCATCTCGCGCGCCAGGCGGGTCGGCGGGCGGCGGCCATCCAGCATCTTCATCGCCTCGTGGATGCCCTCCAGTCCAATGCGATAGCCGCTGCCCGCGTCGCCAAGCACGTAGTCCCAGCCGTCGGTGCGCCAGAACTCGCCGCGCGCGTTCATGCCCAGCGCGGTCGCGCCAGTGCCGGCGATGGCGACGATGCCCGCCTCGCCGCCCGTGACGCCCGCCCATGCGCCGACGACATCGTTTTCGAAGATCACCGGGCCTTTGTAGCCCAGCAGGGCGATGGCGCGCTGCGGCACGGGCAGATCGAGGTCCGTATCGAATCCGGCGAGGCAGAGGCAGATGGCATCCAGTTCGTCCAGCGTCACCTGAGATTGCGCCAGCGCATGGGTGATGGCCTGGGCGATGTTGCTGCCGCTGGCCTCCATCCCCACCGAGCGATAGTTCGACGGCCCCGCCGCGCCAGAGCCGATCACGCCGAGATCATCACCGACCACCGCCGCGGCGGTTTTGGTGCCACCACCGTCTACCCCGACGACATAGCGCATGCGCACTCTCCTCGCGTCCCATAAACCGACCACGCCTAGATCATCGCCCAGATAATACCGACCACCGCCGCGCCGTTTTGGCGCCACCACCGTCTACCCCGACGACATAGCGCATGCGCACTCTCCTCGCGTCCCGTGGTATCCCGTTCGAATCAGTCAATTGGCGGGCGCTTTGCCAGACGTGAGCGCCTCGGCCACCGCCCGCTCGATGGCGCGCTCAGCCGCCGCGCCGCTCAGCGGCTGTACCGCGTGCGAGGCGCCAGCGAACGCAGCGGACGCAGCGGCGATCGGCGCCAGCCAGAGCAGGTATTCGTGGTTGCCATCGCGCCCGGCAATCGGCGAGGCGATTAGCCTTAGCGGCGTGAGCGGGGCAGATGTCTCGCGCGCGGGCCACTCGGCTAGCCAGGCCAGCAGCTCGCGCAGCACGCGCCGGTGCGCCTCTGGATCGCTGATGACGCCGCGTCCACGGTCGGCCTCGGCGCGCCCGGCCTCGAACTGCGGCTTGACCAGCGCCACCACCCAGCTCTGCGAGCCATCCCGCTGATCCGTGCTATCTGGCGCCAAGAGCGACGCGACGCGCGGCAGAACCAGCCGCAGCGAAATGAATGAGACATCAATCACCACGCACGTCACTGGCTCTGGCAGCGCGGCCAGATGGCGGATGTTGACGCGCTCCATCACTACCACGCGCGGATCGGTGCGCAGCGACCAGGCAAGCTGCCCGTGTCCGACATCCACAGCGTAGACGCGGGCGGCGCCACGTCGCAAGAGCAGGTCAGTGAATCCGCCCGTCGAGGCGCCGACATCCAGGCAGACCTGGCCAGCGGGTGAGAGCGCGAAAGCATCCAGCGCGCGCTCCAGCTTGAGGCCGCCCCGGCTGACATAGCGCAGCTCGGCGGGCGGAGTCGCCAGCGTGACGCTGGCCGACTCGCTGACCAGCGCGCCCGCCTTGGTCACCGCACGGCCATCCACCAGCGCCTCGCCCGCCATGATGAGCGCGCGGGCGCGCTCGCGGCTGGGCGCCAGCCCGCGCTCGGTCAGCAGCAGATCGAGCCGCTGGCGTGCGGGCTTGTGGCTCGCCGATGCGGGCCGCATAGCCGATGCGGGCAGATGTGGCTCGGCTGGCGCGGCAGGCTGGGCCGGATCACTTGACACGGCTGCTTCGGTTGAATCGTTGTGGGATGGCCTGGCGCTCAGGGGAACGCTCCTTCCGCTTCGCGTTCAGCGGCGCGGCGACTCCGGGCGCCCACGCGCTCCCATTTGACCACATTCCCGGCGCGGCGCGTGGCCGCTGGCGGAAGATGGCGGAAGATGGCGGAAGATGGCGGAAGATGGCGGGGAGCGCGGAGATCAGCGGGTGAACATGGCGTCAGACTCGATGAGCGTCTCGACATCGCCCTCCACCGCGTACAGGCCCTCCTGATAGGCCAGCAGCGGATCGAGTTGATAGGAGATCACGCGCAGCCAGAGGTCGAAATCCGCTGTCACAGTCGCGGTGGGGGCAGGATGCCGCCCTTCGGCGACCATCAGCGCGCCATCGGCGATGACGGCATGGCAGACGCCGGTGACGGAGCCGGTAAAGCAATATTGCAGCGTGATGCGCCGCCCGCAGGCGCGCTCCGGGTTGAATGAGTCGCGCAGGGCATCCATGTAGCCCTGCAAGTCGCTGATCGCTGGCATACACTCCTCGCCACTCTAGAAAGTTGTCGGCAGATGTCAGTGTGGTTTCCGATCCTGGACTCGCGCAGGCAAGTCTTGTGGCGGCGCGCCCGCCGCCTTCAGGCGCGGTTTCAACCGCTGGCCGAATGGATTCACCACACATCGAGCCGGGTGAGATCGTCGAGCGTTTCGCGGCGACGGACGAGCCGCGCCTGCCCATCGGCGGTGAAGACGACGGCTGGCCGCGGCGCGAGGTTATACTGGCTGGCCATCGGCAGGTGATAGGCGCCGCTGACAGGGATCGCCAGCGTCTCGCCGGGGCGCGCCTCGGGCAGCGCCGCCGCGCGCACGAGCACATCGCCCGATTCGCAGTAGCGCCCGACCACCTGCACTGTCTCGCTGGGCGGCGAGATCACGCGGTCGGCTAGCGCCGCGTGGTAGCGCGCGTCGTAGAGCGCAGGGCGCGGGTTGTCGCCCATCCCGCCATCCACCGCCACAAAAATGGCGTGCGGCGTCACCTTGCGCGGGCCGATGGTGTAGAGCGCGACGCCCGCGCGCGCCACGATCGCGCGGCCCGGCTCGACGATCAGCCGCGGCGGGGCCAGCCGCAGCCGCTCGCAGCTCGCGCGCAAGACGCTGGCAATAGCCTCGGCGTAGTCGTCGGGACCGATGGCACGCTGTTCAGGCGTGTAGGCGACCCCCACGCCGCCACCCGGGCTGATCTCGCTGATCGTCAGGCCGTGCGACTCGCGCAGCGACGCGGCCAGCTCGGCTAGAATGCGCGTCACCTGGGCCACTGGAGCGCTGTCGAAGATATTAGAGCCAGCGTGCGCATGTAATCCCACCAACGCCAGCCCCGGCGCGGCGGCGGCGCGGCGCGCGGCTTCGGCGACGGCGCCGCTAGCCAGGTCCAGCCCAAACTTGGTGTCGGCGTGCCCGGTCTGGATGCTGGTATGCGTTTCGGTCGGCACATCAGGATTGATGCGCAGCCAGATGGCGATTGGCCGCCCACGCGCCTGCCCCAGCGCGGCCAGCCGCTCCAGCTCGTCCAGGCTATCCACCACCACGCGCCCCACGCCACCCTCGCCCGCCGCCAGCGCGAAGTCCAGCTCGGCGTCAGGCTTGAAGTTGCCGTGCAGGTGGATGCGCTGCGCGGGATAGCCTGCGCGCACCGCCAGTCCCACCTCGCCCGCCGAGACAGCGTCCAGCTCCAGCCCCTCCTCCAGCAGCAGCCTGCAGAGCGCGGGCGAGAGGTAGGCCTTGCCTGCGTAGGCGACGACGCTCTCAGGCCAGCGCTGGGCCAGCGCCGCGCGGAAGGCGCGCATCTGCCCACGCAGCGTCGCCTCGTCGTAGACATACAGCGGCGAGCTGAAGCGCTGAACCAGCTCGCTGGCGAGCATGCCATCCAGCAGCAGCCGCCCCGCCGCATCCACCCGCGCGGAGTCGGGCCACAGATGCGCGTGGGGCGGCGGAGCCAGCGAAGCGTCCGCGACATCTGCGGCGTCTGGCGAGGTCGAATCTGGATGTGGCATGCGGCGCGTCTCCTGTTCGGATCGTAGAACGCGCCTATGATAGCATATCCGCCCCACTCTCCACTCGCGCATCCCTCACTTGGAGGGATGCGCGAGTGGAGAGGCGTTGCCTGCGCTATTGCTCGATGCTTGCATGTAATCCCAGATGCTAAAGTCTAGCTCATAGCCCTTGAGGCCGAGGCGATGAGCTACTTCCACCAGCGCATGGGTTATTTCCTGGTCTGGCACGTTGTCCACTGGCCTACCAAGGATTTGCCCGACAAATTTATGAATCTGTGAATCTGGCTTGACAACATCGGCGCCCTGGCGCATCCTGAGCCACTGATAGATGGCGTATCCCAAGCCTTTCAGTCCCTCTACTCCGGAGAAGCCTTTGTCCTTGAGATAGTCTCCAGAGGGATCCTTCAGCGCGTCTTTCTGCGCCCATGCTTCGAGATCCTGCTGCGACAACACGCCTTCTCGCTTGAAGTAGTCCACGAGGCCACGCAGTTGCTGGAGACGCGTCCAGTGGTTCATTCCCCAGAGATACTGCGCCGCCGCGATGTTCCCCTCCTTTGTGTTTGAATACTTGTCGAGCGTGCGCTTGAGATCCGCATGTGTCCGAATTTCGTCCCAGTGATGCTGCTCGTAATGCTGCCGGGCGTGTTCCACTGTGGGCCGAAGGTTCTGGTAGTCGAGAACGGTGAGCATGAGGTTCAGCACATAGTCGTGGATGCGCCAATCTGTGCCAGGCGGGAGACCGCGACATGCACCGACCAGCTTATCAATGTCTGCCGGACTGAGTAGCTGCTGTGACACGACAAACCTCCTGGCGCAAGGCGCGGCCCGCGTTTGGCACAATGGTTCTTACATCACTATAGATCTCCGCCACCCTTGCGATAGTCGCGCTGGCCACGCGAGCGGGTCTGCGAGGCGAAATACGTCTGCTTGGCCATGCGCGCGGTGAGCCGCTGGTTGCGGATCGTCTCGGCCAGCTCCTCCAGCTCGCGGATCGCCGCCAGCAGCTCAGGATCGTCGTGCGCGTATTCGCCGATGCGCGTGATGGTCTGCTGGATCAGCCGCTGGACGCCCTCGTTGTCGTGATGAGCCGCCAGCTCCAGTGCGCGACGGCGCGTGCGGTCGGCGTGGGCCAGCCCTATGGCGCGCATCGCCAGCGGGTTGCGTGGCTCGTCATCGCAGGCTTCGTTCGAGCCGTAGCCGAAGGTCATCTCCTGCCAGGGGCCGCTGTGCTCGCCGCGCCCGTCTACCCAGACGATGCGAGCGCGCACAATGTACGCATAGGCCTTGTCTACCTTCGGGAAGTTGAAGCGCACGACGATGTTGCGCTCCTCGCCGTTAATCAGGTCGCCGATGTCGAGCCGCCAGCGCTGCGCATGGCTGCTCTGGCTGCTCTGGCTATTGGCGCCATCCGCCCGCCAATAAGCGCTGATCGTCTCCGCCGACATCCCTGGCGCCATCTCCACCTCCAGCCGGGTGCGCAGCGCCACCACCGTGCGCAGCTCGTCGCGCTCACCCAGGAAGGTGTCGGCCAGATCGGCCAGCGTGCGCAGATCGTGGAATTGCCCGCCGCCCGCGATCGCCCAGGGGCCGAGCAGATGCTCGTTATAGTCGTCGCCCAGGCCAAAGGCGCTGGTGCTGACGCCCGCGTGCTCACGCACGCCCGCCGCCTGTGTCGCGATGGTCTCCACATCGGTCTCGCCGACATTGGCCTGCCCATCGGTCAGCAGATAGCAGCGAGCCAGGCGATCCTCTGCCAGGTGGTCGCCCGCCAGCATATTGCAGCTAGTCAGCCAGGCCTCGTGCAGCGCCGTCGAGCCGCGCGCCTCCACCCGCTCCAGCGCGCGGCGTAGCTCCCGCTTGACCTCGGGCGTCACGCGGGATAGCTCGCGCAGCGTCTCGATCTTGTCGTCGAAGATCACCACCGCCAGCTCATCCTGCTCGGTCAGGCCATCCACCAGCGCCACCGCCACGCGCTTGGCCATTCGCAGCGGAGCGCCCGACATCGAGCCGCTGCGGTCGAGGGTCAGCGCCAGCGTCAGCGGGCGGCGCGGAGGCGCTGGCGCGGTGGGCGTCTCATCCGCCTGCTGCTCGCGCTCAGCCAGCACGCTGAAGACGGCATGGCGACGACTGCCCGTCGGGCGCAGCAGCAGCTTCTCCGGTTGGGCGGTCAGCGTCACGTTCACGCGCGGCGTCCCGCCATCATCGGCCTGGACTGCGTCACGCTCGGCGTCATTCTCACTCATGGTCTCGCTCCTCCGCATCGTTTCCGATGCCTCAACCCTACCCATCCCTGGCGTCTCTGGTCCTCTGGCCGCCCCGCGCGGCGCTCATGGCTCCTCGTCTTCGCTGGGCGTCTGTAGCAATCGCTCGATGTACGCTCGGTAACGCCGCTCGGCCTGCTCCTCGATGTGCAGCTCCACCCCCGGCGCTAGCTCCACCCGCCGCCACGCGCTGGCCGACGATTGGCTGGCTGGCGTCTGGTCGGCATACACCGTCTTGCGGCTGGCCCTGTCGGCCTTAGGCGCGATCTTGAATGGCGATGCGCTGGGCGCGGCGGCTGGCCGGGGAGCGCGTGGCGGCTGTGGCGCGCGCGCCTGGTCGAGCAGCGCGGCGATGTAGGCGCGCGGCGAGACCGCCTGCGTGGCGTCCAGCGTCTGGGCGCGGGCGTCTTCCTCGGCCAGCAGCGCGCGCACCTCGTCGTCCGTTACCCGCGCCATCACCTCGCGAACCTCGGCCAGCGGCGCGCGGCGCTCGGTCAATCGGCGGATCAGGCGCAGGCGCAGCAGGTGCTCCTCGGTGTAGGCCGCCCCTTTCCCGCGCGAGCCAGGGCCGGGAAGCAGATTCTCCGCGATGTAGTAGCGAATGGTGCGGACAGACGTCTGGGTCTGCTCCGCCAGTTCTTCGATCGTCAGCGTGCGTTCGTTGCTTGGCATGGCCATAGTATTATCACACAAACAGTGTCACTGTCAAATTAGCTGTTCTTGGCGGGTTTGACGCCCGCCAGATCGCCTCGTATCATGCCGAAAGCGGCATATCGGCGACCTCACTTCCCAGCCCACCTCTCCCGCAGGGTGAGACGGGAGTCTGGAACTCCGCGCCAGAGCGGGGCGAAGGGAGAGCCTGTAGCTCCCCTCTCCCGCGCAGCGAGGGAGGGGCTGTGGTGGGGCCAACCTAGCGCCAGGAAAGGCAGTTCAACGCATGGATGATCGAGATTCGGCGGCGACGCGCGTCAGCTACATCACCTGTCCGCTGTGCGAGGCGACCTGCGGGCTGGAGGTGACGACCCGTGGCGCGTCGGTCGTCTCGATCCGTGGCGACCGCGAGGATGTCTTCAGCCACGGCTATCTCTGCCCGAAGGCGGCGGCGCTCAAGGCGCTGCACGAGGACCCCGACCGCCTGCGCGCGCCGATGGTGCGAGAGGGCGACCAGTGGCGCGAGGTCGGCTGGGATGACGCTTACGCCGAGGTGGAGCGGCTGCTGAGCGGCGTGCGCGAGCGGCACGGGCGCGACGCGGTGGCAATCTATCTCGGCAACCCGAACGTGCATAACCTGGCCGGGCAACTCTATGTGGCGCCGCTGATCCGCGCGCTGCGCACGCACAACGTCTACACCGCCTCGACCCTCGACCAGATGCCCAAGCACGTCTCCGCTGGCCTGATGTTTGGCGGCGCGCTGACTATCGCCATCCCCGATGTAGACCGCTGCGACTACCTGCTGATCCTGGGGGCCAATCCGCTCGTCTCGAATGGCAGCCTGCTGACCGCGCCCAATATGCGCGACCGTCTGCGAGCGCTGCGGGCGCGCGGCGGGCGGCTGGTGGTGGTGGACCCGCGCCGCACACGCACCGCGCAGGAGGCCGACGCGCATCTCGCCGTGCAGCCGGGGACCGATGCGCTGCTACTCTTCGCCATCATCCAGACGCTCTTCGCCGAGAGGCTGACGCACCCCGGACGGCTCAGCGAGCATCTGAACGGCCTGGATGACCTGCGCGCCGCCGCCGA
>JAICVT010000233.1 GCA_025935235.1 Ktedonobacterales bacterium
CCTCGACCAGGATGTCGGTCGTCTCCAGCGAGAAGCCATCGCCCAGCAGGATGCGCTTCGTGCGCTCGAACGCCGCCACCAGTCCATCCGCATCATCAGCGCGGATGACGCCGCGACTGCCGGAGAGCCGCAGCGGCTTGATCACGCACGGAAAGCTCACCGCGCGGGCGATCGCGCGCGGGTCGTCGCTCAGGTGGAAGCGGCGGAAGACCGGGCATGGCGCGCCGCCCGCCGACATCTTGGCGCGCATCAGCCCCTTGTCGCGGGCCGCCTCCGCCGCCTCGGGCGGATTGTTGGGCAGGCCCAGCGCAGCGGCGGCGCGCGAGGCCAGCAGCGTGGCGCTGTCATCCACCGGCACGATCGCGTCCAGCGGATGCTGCTGGGCATAGGCGACGATGGCCTGCGTGGCGGCTTCGATGTCCGAGAAATCAGTCTTGAGCGGCGCGCCCCACTCGTCGGCGAGCTGCGGCGGCAGATCCAGCCCGCGCACCACCTCCACGTCTAGCGTGCGCGCCGCCTCCATGAAGGCCTCGGCGCGATAGGTGCTGGGCGAAACGAGCAGCAGCAGCCGCTTGCGCGCCGCCTGTCGCTCCGGCGCCGGCCTGGCGGGCTTCGCGCTGCGCGGGCGTCGGGCGCGCGGCGATTTCGCCGCGTTGGGTTTGGTGGTCGTCATGGGTTCGATCTGCTCTCTGACTGGCGGGCTGCGTCGCGTGGGAGGAGAGTCGCGGCCCTAAAAGGCCGGCGCACGGCGCGGGCGGGGCATAAATGCCCTATTGGGCGCTGCGCAAACGAGCGTGCGGCTTTCAATCCGCGTCCGCGTGCTTCGGCCTTGATGAAGTTTGCGAAATTGCGGCGGATACGCGCCACGCTGGCCAACTCCTCTCGCCTCTAAGCGTATCACGCAGGCTCGCGCAGGCGGTAGAGAGTCTCGCCCGCATGCTCCACCAGCAGCAGCCCGTCATCCTCACGGCCAGTCCAGTCGCGCGGATCGAGCGTGCGGTAGTCGCGATAGCCGAGATTGATGCGGGCGCAGCGCTCAGCCGGGATGCTAGTGGCCAGCGTCACCTGGATGCGCGGCCGCTCGACGCCGCTGGCCACGTCATAGGTTCCCGCGCCGCGCACATGCGTGCTGTGCGCCAAAATCATCCCCGGAACCTGTGCGAAGCGCGGCCACTGGCCCAGGAAGTAGTCGCGCACGTGGTAGCCGACCTCATCAATCAGCGCGCCGTGGGTGTAGGACACCTCGCTGATATGCGGGGCGTAGATGATGACCTCGCCGCCATCGGCCACCACCGGCTCGGTCTTGTACATCGCCTTGGCCGCCGTCCACAGGTCGTCGTAGCGCTCGGCGGGCGCCGAGAGCACGCTGCGGAAGGGGTGCGGCTTATAGATGATGTTCAGGCGGGCCGACTGGTCAGCCGCCGCCGCGAACGCCTCCTCATACGAGCCGATGTACAGTCCCTGGAAGTCTGACCCATGTATCACCAGCGCCACGCAGGTGATGGGGCATGGCACAAACGCCGCCGCGCGATGGATGACGCGCCGCACGGGGGTGTCTTTGACGCCGATGGTCGCCATGCTGGTGACGAGCGCGCCCAGCCAGTGCGTGAAGTTGATGATGTCGGGGCCGGCGACGCCAGGGAAGAGATACTTCGCGCCGCCCGAAAAGCCCGCCACCTCATGCGGAAAGACCGGGCCGCAGATGATGATGTGGTCGTAGTCCAGCAGCAGGCGATTGAGCGTGACGGGGATCTCCTCCGTCAGCAGGCCGTCGCTCAGCGCGGTCGCCTCATCTCTACTGATGACGCCAATGCGCGCGAGCTGATCGGGATGATCCCACTGGTGGTTGAAGATGCGCACGCCGGGATAGCGCCGCGCGCGCTCGGCGGCGGAGACGCCCACCAGCGCGTCAATCGCCTCTTCCGCCATCGGCGGGTGCGTCCCCAGCGCGATCAGATAGTCGAGCGCAGCCACCCGCGCGCCCAGTGTCGCGCCCAGCAGGGCGAAGAGCAGCGGGATCGGCGCGGTGCGTGTGCCATCCGGGATGATGACCAGCGCCCGCCCGCCATCCAGCGCGACATTGGCGAAGCCCTGCGCCAGCGTCTGCGCCACCTCGGCGGGCGTCAGCTCGCCGCTCCTCGCCTCAATTGACGTGACCATCGCGCTCGCCTCCTGTCTGGTCCGTGTCAGACTCCCAATCACACGCCGCTATAGGCCGAGAAGCCGCCATCCACCGGCACGACCACCCCCGTGACGAAGGCCGCCGCCGGGCTGACCAGCCAGAGCGCCGCGCCGATCAGATCATCGGGCGCGCCGAAGCGGCCCATCGGCGTGTGGGCCACAATCGCCTGCCCGCGTGGCGTCAGTTCGCCGGTCGCGGCGTCGGTCAGCAGATAGCGATTCTGCTCGGTCAAAAAGAAGCCCGGCGCGATGGCGTTGACGCGGATGCGCGGGCTGTACTCCTGCGCCATATGCGTCGCCAGCCACTGGGTGAAGTTGGCGACGGCGGCCTTGGCGGCGCTATAGACGCCCACGCGCGTCAACGGACGCAGGCCATTCATCGAGGTGATGTTGAGGATGCAGCCCTCGCCACGCGCGGCCATCGCGCAGCCAAAGACCTGGCTGGCCTGGAACGCGCTGAGAAAATTGCCCGCGAAGACCTCCTGGACCGCCGCCGCGTCGAGATCGAAGAAGGGATGAGCGGCGTCTGCGGTCGCGCGTGGATCGTTGCCGCCCGCGCCGTTCACCAGGATGTCCACCGGAGCGAAGCGCGCCGTGATGGTCCGCTCCGCCGCCTCCAGCGCGGCGCGGTCGAGCGCATCGCAGGCCAGCGCCAGCGCCTCACCGCCCGCCGCGCGAATCCGCTCGGCCACGCGCTCGGCTGGCTCCAGGCGCCGACCCATCACCACCACCCGCGCCCCCGTTCGCGCCAGCCCCAGCGCCAGCGCGCCGCCCAGCGCGCCGCCGCCGCCCGTGACGACGGCCACGCGCCCATCCAGCGCGAAGAGATCATGCAAATAGTCGTTCTGGCCAGTCATCCGTGAGCGCCCTTCGTCGTCCTCTCACGCCGCACAATGACGAACTCCCGTGCGGCATCCTGTCGCGCTCTTTAGCTTACCATGCGCGGCGGTGAGGCGGCTCAGAGCCGGGGCGCGGCGTCGGGGCGGGCGCTGGCGGAGGGTCGCAGCCAGATGGAGGCGTGGGCGGGCTGCATCGTATGCTCGACCGTCTCCAACAGATGCTCTTGCAGCGCGCTCAGCTCGGTCTCGTGGCGCAGCGTGGCGCTGAAGCCCTCCACCGTTCTGGCGGCGTCGTATTTGCTGCGGTAGAAGCGGTGATCCACCAGCGCCTGCAAGCGGTCGCGCAGCGGGCGGAAGAGCGCGGCGATCAGCAGCGTGGCGCCGACGATGACGACTGGCTCGGTTCCCGCGTCGCCCGCCAGCCCTGTCACGAGCGCCTGCGCGCCCAGCACGCAGGCGGCGTAGACGCCGACCAGCGCCGCGGTGAGCGAGCCATAGACCAGCGCGCGATTGATGATGACGTCGATGTCATACAGCCGGTAGCGCTGGACGGCGACGAAGAAGGTGACGGGGACGAGCAGCAGCGCGAGCTGGTAGATCAGGAGAACCACTGCCGGATAGATCGTCTTGCCAAGCGGCGTGAAGCCCGTTGGAATCCAGAAGAGCTGATTGGCGACCAGCGTGATGATCAGCCCGACGACGACCCACTTCGTCTGCTGGCGTTGCGCGGAGGTGGAGGCGCGGCGATAGCGATAGACGATGCAGCTAATGGTCGAGCCGACGACGATGGGGTAGCCAAGGAAGAGCGCACCGCCGAAGAGATCGGGCTGCGCGGTGATGACAATCGACCAGAGCGTGATGGCGAGCAGCAACATCCACGACCAGCGTGGCGCGAATTGCCCGTTAGGAAACAGCAGCAACACGGCGAAAGTAATGAAGAATGCAGGCAGTGACTGCGCGATGGCGAGCGCCATCTCCGCGAACGAGTGCGGTGAGGAGGATGGCTGGTTGAGAGTGATGCCAATGTTGCTGATGACATAGTTGACAAGGAAGAGTGAGACAAGCAGCGCCATCCAGTCATCACTGCGCCGCCAGGCCAGGATCAGAGTCAGCGCCAGCGATGCCAGTGTGACGAGGCACAGAATGGCAAACGAGAGCCAGTTATAGGTCTCGAAGGTCATGCCAAGCTGCGCCAGCGCCCGCACAGCGCTGGGGTTAAACGCCGCATTTTCTGGCGCGACGCCGCTGAGGTACGTGGGCAACTGCGCCGCTAACATGCCGAGCGTCACGAGCAGTGTCGCCAGCCAGCCCAGGCGCGCGGCCAGCAGCCAGCGGCCAGTGAGCCGCGTGCTGGTCGCCTGCGTCTCTGGCGTCGGCTGCGGTTGCGCGCTCGCTGTCGCGCCGGCCATCTCGCGCTGCGCCGTCGTCATCGGCCACCCCTCCCGCTCGCGCGCGCCAGCGCAACTGCGCATCCACGCCGCGCCGCCATAACCCCTCACCACGCATGATAGCCGGTCAGGCGACACGGCTCCGTTACGGCGAGCGTTACGAGCAGCAGACGCAGAGACGCCAGCGGACGGTGAGGGCAAAAATGCTGATAGCGAGGTCAGCGGGGGACAGCAAAGCCGCCTTGTCTGAGCAGGGCGGCTTCTGATCAGGATGCAATGGTACGCCCGAAGGGATTCGAACCCCCAACCCTCGCATCCGAAGTGCGATGCTCTGTCCGTTGAGCTACGGGCGCGTGGCGCGCCATCGCTGACGCGCTGGGAACAGTGTACCACAGGGGCGGCGCGCTCGCCAGGCGCGGCTTACCGCTCTAGCAAGCGCAGCGCTTCGTCGAACTCGATTTCACCTCTGGAGAGTCGCTGCAACACCGCTGTGCGCCGCTCCCGTTCCTGCTCCCGCTCCTGGTCCCTTCTTGTGTCCTGCTCTGGCGACTCCAGGGCAGCCACGATATCATCGAGGCGGTTGCGCGCCGTGTTGTACGCGATAGCCAAGTCCGCGGCCACCTTCTGCACGTTGCCGCGACTGCGCACGAGGTGGCCAACGAACTCCAATTGCTCCGGCGTCAGACGGCCGATCCACCCCAGGCTGAAGGCGCCCTCAATCACGATCCCGCTCTGCGGCGACTCGAGCCGCGTCACGACCAGCTCGCCGCCGCTCACCGGATCGCGCGTGATTAACAGATGCAGCGGGTGCAGCGGCGCCCCGGCCCTATCTCCAGCTAGCTTGCGCATCGCATCATGCTCCGGCTCTTGCTGGCCAGTGGGATCGCGGCCGTCCACTTCGCGCTGGCCGTCATTCGTCGCCCTCTTCGTCGCCCTCGAACCCCTGATCGCGCAGCGCGACTAATCCATCCGGGGTCAGATTAGTGACGCCCAGGCCGCGCATCTCGCGGACGAAGTCCGCGTCTACCCCATGATCATACATCTCGATGAGCTGATCCGGCGTCGCCTCAACCAGTCCGACTCCCCGCATCTCGCGCACGAAGTCGCTGTCCACGCCGCGGTCGCTCAGCTCGATGAGTTGCTCAGGGGCGAGGTCAGTGAACCCCGCCTCGCTCAGCTCGCGCACGAACTCGCCGTCTACTCCGTGGTCGCACATCTGGATGAGCTGGTCACGAGTGAGAGTAGTGTACCCCGCCTCCCTCAGATCGCGAACGAAGGCGGTATCCACGCCGTGGTCACTCAACGCGATGAAATCATGGACGCTCAGGCCGCCCAGTCCCGCCGCGCGCATTTGCTCGATAAACGCCCTGCTCACGCCGTGATCGCGCAACGCAATCAGCTGTTCGGGCGTCAGGCGGGCAAAAACATCGTCCGCGCGCTCGCCACGCCGTCGCTCGCTCGCCTGATTGACCGGTTGGTGAGACGCAATCGGGGAGGCGGCTTCGAGGACCGCCAGTAACCGATCTGCTTGCTCCACGGTAACGCGGCCCGCCACCAGCATCTCCAGAATCTGTGCGCGCCCTTCGCTCATGGTCGGTTCTTCCTGCATGGCTGCATTCCTCCTGCCGTCGCCGAACTGGTCAGCGGCAAAACGCGACTCTGCCACTGAAAGCGCCATTGCTAATGGCAATAGCTGCCAATTGACATGGCAATATTAGCCTCGAATGGCCGTCTGTGTCAAGCCCCCATCGCTGGGCGCCTTGCTCACCGCGCTCGGAGTCGCTTTCGCCGCGCATTGCCGCCTATTGAGGGCGCACATACCACTCCGAGGCGACGGCGTAGCCCGACCGCGCCAGCGCCTCGCCCAGCGCGACATCCGCTACGCGGGCCGGGATGACGGCCAGCGCAGCGCCCGATGCCGCCGCCCAGGCGTCGAAGCGCGCGACCTGCGCGGCGGGCGCGTCGCCCAGCGAGAGCGCCAGCGCTACTGGGCCGCCCGGATTGTAGACCGGCGGAGCAGGCGCCACCACCGCCTCGATCCCCTCTGGAGCCTCCGGCGCGGATGAATCGGTGGGCGCGGCGATGGGCGCGAGCGGGCGCACCCACCAGGCGGCGGCAAGTGTGTAGCCCGCCGAGCGCAGCAGCGCGCGCTTCGGCTCATCGCGCTGGGCGACCACCACGACCACCCGCGCGGCCCCGCCCGCGCTGGCGATCGCTGAATCTCCTTCAGCAGCGCCAGCCCCGCCGTCGGCCAGAGCGCGGAGTCCGCCACAAAGAAGTCGTCCACAAACCAGGTCGGCTCCGGATCAGCGCGGAAGGGCGCGGGCGCGCCGTGGCGATTGGCCAGCGCTACGCCGACCACCGCGCGGCCCGTCTCAGCGTCCGTTTCGGCCGCGAACGCGGCGAACTGGTCACTCTGGATGCAGAACCTGAGAAATGGCTGATGCTTCGCGCGGGCATCGGCGGCAGGGCGCCAGAAGACGGGCGAGTAGCGCGCATACTCCGCCCGCTTCACCTCGGCGAAGGCGGCGGCGGTCTCCGCGTCATCCGGGCGCGCCGGACGAATCACGATCGCTGGCGTCATCGCGAACCTCCTGACTGCTCCTCACTGGCGACTGGTCAGCGGCGCCTTCCACTCTAGCATGCGATGGCCATCACAGCGGCTGGTTCTGGCTTGACACGCCTCCGCCAGCGGTGCTATCGTACCACTGCTGGCAGTCTC
>JAICVT010000542.1 GCA_025935235.1 Ktedonobacterales bacterium
GCCCCCATCGTCTAGCGGCCTAGGACATCACCCTTTCAAGGTGGAGATCACGGGTTCGAATCCCGTTGGGGGTACCAGACCGTCCGCGGCGCGTCGCATCCATCTCACCGCCCCAACCCTCTCGCCGTCCGCCAGAACCGGGCAAGCCCAATGCGCCTGCCCGCAGTGAGGTCATGTCCGCCATGTCCGCCTCTGCCGGATCAGACAAGCACAGTGCGCCCTGGCGCGTGCTCTTTCTCTGCACGCATAATTCGTCGCGCTCACAGATAGCCGAAGGCTACCTGCGCGCGCTTGGCGGCTCTTCATATGCCGCATTCAGCGCGGGTACGCGACCCGGAACGATTCATCCATTGGCGATCCGCGCGATGTCTGAGGTTGGCATAGATATCAATGAAGCGGCGGGCTACCACTCAAAAGGGCTGAACGCCTGGGCGGGGCAGGCGTTTGACCTGGTAGTGACCGTCTGCGACTCTGCCGCCGAGGAGTGTCCTTACTTTCCCGGTGCGCGACGCCAGGAGCATTGGAGCTTTCCTGATCCCTCCGCTGTAACTGGATCAGACGAAGAGCGCCTGGACGCGTTTCGGCGCGTGCGCGACGCCATCGGCGCACGCATCGCTGCCTTTCTCGCTGAAGAGCGCGCAGAGGCGCCCAGGTGACGGCCAACGGAGCGTTCGTCCTCTTCATCTCCGGGCCAGCGGGTGCGGGCAAGAGCGCCGCCGCCAACGCCTGGGCCAGCGCGCGTCCGGGCTGCGCCGCGCACATCGAGCTGGATGGCGTGCGCGAGATGGTCAAGAGCGGGTTCGCCGACCCACGCGACGGCTGGTCAGACGCGACAGACCGGCAATACCGCATCGCGCGGGCGAACTGCGCCGACATGGCCCGCCGCTACGTCGCCGAGGGCATCACCTGCGTGATTGACGACGCCATCTTCCCGCTGTGGGAGGCGTCCGACTACGCTGGATGGAGCCGCCTGCTCGACGCGGCGCCGCATCGCCTCGTCATCCTGCTGCCAGACTTCGAGACCACCCTCGCGCGCAACGTCCAGCGCAGCGGTCGACGCCTGCTCTCGCCAGATCTGCTGCGGGTGATCTACGATATGATGCTGCCCTGGCGCGAGCAGCAAGCCTACCCCGTCCTCGATACCTCCACGCTCACCATCGCGCAGACTGCCCAGCGCATCCAGGACGCGCTCGACCACGCTCCGACCGCGTGAGCGCGCCGTGAGGGCGTCCTACGCCTCTGTGAGCGCGCTGTGATGTCATGGGCATAGTATGGGCTGGAGCCAATGAAGCGCCCCTCCTCTCGCGGCGCTTCCCCAAGTGAGGACGGGCGCGATATGTCACATACTAAGAGCAGCGTAGAAGCGCGATCGCTGGCTCCCGTCCAGCGGCGCCTGAGCGCCATTGTTCCAGTTGAGCCGCGCGGTCGCCATGAGCTTGTGCGACTGGCCGCTGGACTCGCTCCAGCGCTGCCAGGGCTGATTGGCGAGCTGATTGCGCGCCAGGCCGAGGAGATGAACATCGCGCCAGCGCGGGTTGAACGCGTCGTCGTCAGCGTCCCGGATCGCGGGGTCATCGCGCTGGTGGATGACGCGCTCGTCGCGCTCGCATGCCGCGGCTTCCTGGAGATCATCGGTGTGCGGCTGAACCGCGCAGAGCTACGAGTCGCCGAGCGTATCGAAAACGACGGCAACCTTGCCTTTTTCGTCATCTCCATCGCGCGCGGACACTGTCTCGGCGTCATCGGCGTACCACACGTGCGGTCGCTGATGGGCGCGCGAGAGGCGCAGTGACATGTACATCTGGCGATCTGACGCCAGGTTGGAGGAATCTATGTTCCGCAATATTCTCGTGCCACTCGATGGCTCGTTGCGTGCTGAGCGCACGCTTTCCGTCGCCGCGCGCATCGCCCGCGGTCGCAACGCCACGGTGACACTGGTGCGCGTCGTCTATCCACAACCTGAGGTGGGATCCTACATGATCCCTGCTGTTCTCCCGAATGACGCGCTGGCCGAGCGCGAGGAGCAGGAGGCGCATGACTACCTGAATGACATCGCCGCCGGTGAGATCTTGCACGGAGTCGCGGTCAAGACTGCTGTCGGCATCGGGGCGCCCTCACAGGTCATCCTCGACACGATCAGGGAGACGCGGGCCGATGGCGTCGTCATCGGCAGCCACGGGC
>JAICVT010000096.1 GCA_025935235.1 Ktedonobacterales bacterium
GCGCACTTCGCCTGTCGCGATGTCTACCTCAACCTCGGCGAATTGCGCGCCGAACGTGCGAACGATCACATCGTCGGCGTTAGGGCCGCGCATGCCGCGGGCGGTCACCTCGTGGCCTTCGAGCTGGCTGAGGTAGGAGCCGATGGCGCCCATCTCTTTGCCCGTCTCGCGGTTCAGGATGACGCCATCGCGCACATCCAGCGCATCCATTGGCGCCTCGGCGAGATGGCTAATGATCTCCAGCATCTCGTTGCGCGCGCCCGCCGCCGCCATGCGCACAGCCGGGCCGACCGAGGCCAGTGTCATGCTGCCGCCACTGGGCGGTGAGTAGACGCCGAATTCCGTCTCGCCCAGCTCCACGCGAATAGCGCTCAGCGGGATGCCCAACTCTTCCGCCGCGATCTGCGCCAGCACGGTGCGCGTGCCGGTGCCGATGTCCTGTGTGCCGGTCAGAATGACCGCCGAGCCATCGGGCAGCACCTTGGCGATGGCCTGCGCGGGCGGGCCGCCATCGCCGCCCCATAACTGGCTGGCCATGCCCACGCCGCGCCGCAATGTGCCCGCGCGCCCACGCGGATAGCGGCGCTCCTCGGCGTCGCGGGTGGCCCAGCCGATGCGCTCCGCCGCCTGGTCATAGGCGTCGAGCAGCGTCTTGGTGGCGTAGGGGCGGTCGAGCACCTGATAGCGCGGCGCGTAGTTCTTGCGCCGCAGCTCCAGCGGGTCCATCCCCAGCGCGCGGGCGAGGTCGTCCAGCGCCACGTCCAGCCCGCTGATGCCCTCCACCACACCCGGCGCGCGGAACGAGGAGAACGTGCCGAGATTGGTCAGGCTGGGCGTGTCAATTGTCCGCACGTTCGGGCAGAGATACATCTCTTTCGCGGGCATGCTAACGGGCGGGAACCATGCCCCGAAGGCGCCTAGATTAGCGTCCGCGCGCAGCTCGATGGCGGTCAGCGTTCCGTCGCGTTTCGCGCCTAGCCGATAGTATTGCGTGGTCGGCTCGCGGTAGCCCGCCGCCAGATTCTCTTCTTCGCGGCTGAGCATGTATTTGACGGGGCGACCGAGCTTGCGCGCGGCCCAGGCGGCCAGCAGCCCCGCGTTGTGTGCGCCAAACTTGCTGCCAAAGCCGCCACCCATGTAGCGTTTGACGACATGCACCTGATTCTGGTGCAGGCCGAGCGCGGCGGCCACCTGCTGGCGCGCGCCAAAGATATCCTGCGTTGAACTCCACAGCGTCAGCGTGTGGCCGTCCCACTGGGCGACACCGCCATGCGTCTCCATGCTATTGTGCAGGTTCGCCGCCGTAGTGAAGTGCGTCTCGGTGATGACTTCGGCCTCGGCGAAGCCCTGCTCGATGTCGCCACGCTCGTAGGTCTTGGGATACTCATCGAGCTGGTTGCGCTCGCGGCCCGTCAGGACCTGCGCTGCATCTGGCGCCAGCGCGGCCTCCGGCTCGACGGCAAACGGCAGCGGCTCGTAGTCCACTGTGACCAGTCGCAGCGCCTCGATGGCTTGCTGGCGTGTCTCGGCCAGCGCCACGGCCACCTCCTGCCCCTGGTGGACGACCTCTTCGGTGAAGACTGGACGCCCCGAGCCAGGAATGACCAGGTCGCTGGTGTTGAAGCGGGTGTAGACGGCGCGCACACCCGACGCGGCCTCGGCGCGGCTGGTGTCAACGCGGACGACCCGCGCATGCGGATGCGGCGAGCGCAGGCCGACGGCGACCAGCAGCCCGGGCAGCAGCACGTCGTAGCTGTACTGCGCGGCGCCGGTGACGCGCTCACGGCCGTCCACTCGTGGGGTAGGCTTGCCGACCACGCGCAGGTCGGCGTCGGCGCCCCAGGCGGCTGGCTCGTCGCCCTCCATGACGACGCGCTGCTCCGAGACGACGCCCTCAAACTCGACGCGCGTGGTGACGATGCGAATCGGCATAGGTCCCCTGATCCTCTGGTACTCTCATCTGGACAGGATAGCAGGAAGCAGGCCAGCCCGGCGGATTAGCGGCCAGCCAGCGCGCGCGCGGCGGCGCGCAGCTTGACATAGGCGCCACAGCGGCAGAGATTGCCCGCCAGGGCGCGGTCTATCTCGTCGTCCGATGGATGTGGCTGACGGTCGAAGAGCGCCTTCATGGCGAGCGCCTGCCCCGGCGTGCAAAAGCCGCACTGCAGCGCGTCGTGCTCGACCATCGCGCGCTGAATCGGATCAAGTTCGCCCGACGCAGCCAACCCCTCGATGGTGGTGATGGCCCGCCCCTGCTGCTCGACAGTCAGCAGCAGGCAGCTATACATCGGCTCGCCATCCACCAGCACGGTGCAGGCGCCGCACTGGCCCATATCGCAGCCAAGCTTCGCGCCCGTCAGACCGAGGTCGTCGCGCAGCGTATCGAGCAGGGTGGCGCGCGTCTCGACATCAACGCGGTAGTCGGCGCCGTTGATCGTCAGGCGCGTCTGACGCCTGGCCGTCGGCTCATCGAGGCTGGACGCTTGTGTGGAGCGCGCGGTGGTCTGATCGGGCATGTTTCCTCCCCTGGGATGCGCGACTGGAAGGCCATTGGCGCCTGCGCCGATGGACGCTCCCAGCGCAACGTCGTTTGGACTGTAGCACAGGAACAAGTGTGGCGCCAAACCGCCCGCGTAGCCCCTTCACGCCAATGGCGGCGTCAGCGTTGTGGCAGGGTGGAAGTGCCGCCGGCGAGCCACCGCGTAGCCATCGTCAGCATCGTCAGGCGCGCAAAACGTCCCACAGCGCTTGACACTCTCGCGGCCCAGCCGCTACAGTACGCTCGCGCCGTGTCGCTCGCCGTGTGCGTCGCGGGAGTAGCGCAGGGAGGTTGTGGTGCGCGATATCACCCGCGCTCGGTTATCCGCTGTGGCGAAGAGCAGGCGGGCGTCACCCGAGGAGTTGCGCGAGGCGCAAGCCCGCATCAAGGAGATAGATGCGGAACTGCGGCAACTGGAGCTTCAGCCTGAGACGAAGCAGGGCGAGGAGCGCCAGGCGCGCTACGAGCGGATGTTGCGCCTGCGCGAGATGCGCGACGATTTCGAGTCGCGCTTCCCCATGCGGCCACCACGGCAGCCGAACAGCATGGTACTGGCGCTGGTGATGACCATTGGCTCGTTTCTGACGTGCGCGTTTTGCGCGGGCGGCTTCTACTTCGCCTACAGCGCGCTGAGCTTCAATCCAGGACCCACCGCGACCGCCCAGCTCTTCTGGACCGATGCGCAATCGCAGAGTTATCAGGACATCTACCTCAATCTGCTCGGCTCGAACCTGCGCTTGCAGATACCGCAGGCGCAGTTCTCGCACGACGCGGCGCAGGCCGACAGCGAGTATGGGCATGTGACGAGCGCCACGCTGGAGAACCAATCTGGCGACAACACCAGCGCCACACTGACCTACAAGGTGACGCGGACCAAGGCGGGCAAGGCGACGACGTATACGACGAAGCTCGTGCTGGCGTCCTCGAACAATAGCTGGAGCGTCACCGACATCGGCGCGGCGATCTATCCGACGGAGGGCGGCGCGCCACCGACCGGCACGGAGACGCCAGGCGCTAACACCACGCCCGCCGCCACCAAGTCCAGCGGGCCGTAACGCGCGGCTCGCCGACCGAGCCGCGCGTCGCATCTGAGCGCGCTCTATAACACCAGCAGCGCCGACATCTGATTGAACATCGTGCGCGCCCACAGCGTCACGATCTCGTCGTAGGCATCTCCCTGCCGCATGCGCCGAGCGACATCGGCAATTGTCACCTGCCAGGCAATCCTTGGCAAGGGGCGGGCGTCAGACGCCCGCTGGAAGCGCCAGGCGCGCGTTTCAGCGGCGGCGCCTGCCAAGCGCGATGTCACGAACTTTCGCAGGCGTCGCGTGTCCATGCCGCCCTCCAAGTGTGCGCGCAACATCGCCTGCGCCCAGCCAAGCGCTTCGTCGCTGTAGCGATCGTGCTGGACCATGAAGCAGGTGACCTGCAAGAAATGTATGGCATGCGGCACGGCGTTGTCGGGATCGAAGTCATAGCCAACCAGCCACTCATGCAGGCTCTGGCAATCCTCGCCCACATCGAACTGGGCGCCGCACTGCTCGCATCGCGCCGACACATCCATCCCCTCGCCAGACAGCATGACCGCTCGCGGACAATCTCCAACTGAGGATATCGTCCGGCGAGCGGTCATGGATAGCGGTCACTACGTGGTCGCTGAACTCGTCAATTGCCCCGCGCGCGCTGCCTGCCAAGCGCGCGGCCTGCCCCTGCGCCGACTGCCGCAGGCGCCACAAGTTCCTCAAGTCCGCTTAGCAGCTTGCGCGCGTAGCCCAGATGTTCCAGCGCGCCGCGCAGGTCGGGCAGGCTGGTCTCGGCTGGCGCAACCACTGAGCGCGCATCCACCCGCCGCAGCCGGAACGCCTTGAGCCGGTGCGAGCGCAGGATGCGGTCCACGACCCCTTCATCCTTGAACTTCAGCACGCGCGCGCCGTGTTCGGGGTGCTGCGCCTCGCGGAACTGGCGCGCCCAGTCGCGCAGGGTATAGATGACGTTTTGCGGCAGCGTTTTCTGATTGTGTCCCTCCAGGAAAGCGATCACCTCATCAATCGAGGCGTCGGGTCCCTGGCGTCGCAGCCCATTGTGCAGCGCCTCGCGGGTGAGCGTGAAGCGGCTGACGCGACCAATCTGCTCCATGGTGGCGAAGCGCGCCAGCCAGTACAGCGCTGGCATGTGCGGCTCCATCAGGATGGCCTGGAAGTTGGGCTGCACGATCAGCGAGCGTGGCGAGGGCTGCTGCGACGCGCCAAGCTCGCCGTGCAGCGCCTCATAGCCCAACTCGGTCAGCATGAAGGCGTCCGGGTTGACATCTGGCTCGTGCGCGGAGGGCGGCGCGTCGCGATCGTAGCCCAGCGCGACAAACCCTAATTCATAGAGCGTGGAGCGGAACATGCCAGTGATGATCTCGCCATCGGTCTCGTCCCAGTGGGCGCGCAGCTCCTCAGCCAGCTTGAATCCCGCCTCGCCCGCGCAGCGTTGCGACGGACGCAGCACGTAGGGATCGTTGCCCTGAATCGTCGCGCGGAGGGATTGGAGGGAGTACCACACACCCGGCTCGCATTCGCGTAATTGTGCGGCCAGCGCCTCGCGCGCCAGATTCAGATCCAGATAGAAGGTGTGCCACTCTTTATATTTGGCGCCGGGCAGGTCGAGCCACCAGCGGTCCGCGGGCCAGCGCTTGAAGATGCGGCGCGCCTGCATCACGAGGTCGTGGTGACTCCATGACACCAGCCGCTCACCCAGCGCGAGCGTCTCGCGGCGGCGCGAGGTCGAGGCGGGCGCGGCGATGACGCCTAGCTCGTTGGCCTCCTGCTTGAGCATCTCGACGTAGGCCAGCGCGTCATCGTCGCGGCCATGCGTGCGATCGCTGGCCAGCGACGGAAGCAGGCGCTGGGCGGCGCGCTTGGGCAGCGAGCCTGCGCGTGTCAGCTCGATCTCCTGCTGGGCTGCGGCGGCGCTGAGCGCGGCCAGGTCCCACAAAAAGGTCGGGTCGGCGGGTCGGATGGCGCGCGGCGTGGGAAGCTCGGTCAACCCAATCATCGCCTGCGGGCGCGCCTCAGCCTTTTTCAGATTGTTCAGCGTCTCGAAGGGGATGAAGAGTGAACGCCTGCCCCCGCTGAAGGTGTCAAACGCCAGCGCGTAGTCCTCCAGCGCGTGCAGCAAATTCGAGAGCGCGAGGTCGTCCAGGCGGAAGCGCTTGCGTACCTCGTTCAGCGGCGCCTTACCACCCCGGCCGCGCAGCCATTCGTAGGTCTCGCGCAGCAGCGATGGCACGCGGGCCAGCGCGTAGCGCACCGCCTCAGCCTGCGTCAGATTCTCAGCCATCGCGGCGCGCACTTCATTGCGCGAGTAGTACGACTGCATCGTCAGGCCGAAGCGCCGCCCGATCTGGTCGAGGTCGCCCTGGCGGTAGGGCATCAGCAGATCATCGAGCGTCTTTTCGGAGCGGTCGCCGCCGACGATGAACAGCTCACGGCCAGTGGTGTAGAGGCCAGTCGCCAGCTCGGTCGGCACATAGGCGATCTGCTTCTCCTCAACCGGCGCGGAGGGATTGCGCGGCGTGGAGTAGCCGTAGAAGGTGGCGCGCTGGCCAACCAGTTCGCCGCCCTGCACGCGCGCCTGCTCGAGCTGGATCAATCTCCACCCAGCCAGCCGATCAACAGCAGCCAGCGCCGCAGGGGGATCGAGATGGCTGCGCTCTGGGATCTGCTCGACCAACTGCCAGTTACGCGCCGAGGGGCCAACGATACAGAAGAGCACACGACGCTCGTTGTCGCCGAGGCGCTCCCACACGAACCGGGACGCCACCGAGTCGCGCATCGCCCGCTCCAGGCGTTGGCGCGCATCCACATCGTCATGTTCGGGTGGCTCCGCGCCCCACCAGGGAGCCAGATCTCGCAGCGCTGCGATTGGAAGCTCCCCAAGGATCGCGTACAGGCTCTTCATCGTCGGCATCCTCCGAATTGCGCGTCGAGCAGGCGCTTCACTGCGGTGTGATGTCTGCGGCGCGGCGCGTCTTCCCAGGATCGGCAAATCGCTTGCTTGGTACTCAAGTAGACAGTGCGGCGTCAGCAGGGGCGCTTAAGAAAAGTCGCGCATCTCCTCCACTGGAGTCCTTCGGCTGGAATCCCCCTGGCGCGGGCGGCGACGCTGTGGGCGCCCGGCGCACTGCGAGGATGCTAGCGCTCAGGCGTGGTCACGAGCCTGGGTTTGGCGCCAAAGCTCTCCACATAGCGAATCACGGCGCGCGTGATCTGGCTGGGGGTCGAGGCGCCCGCCGTGATGGCGATACGGCGCTTGCCCTCGATCATCTCAGGCGTGAGGTCATCCACCGATTCGATGCGAATGGAAGGGCAGCCCGCCAGTTCCTCCGCCACCTGGGCGAGCCGATTGGTGTTATTGCTGCGTGGATCGCCGACGACGATTGTCAACTCCGCCCCCTTGGCCTGCGAGGCGACCGCTTCCTGCCGGAGCTGAGTCGCCATGCAGATCTCGTTGCACACCTCGGCCTGGGGGAAGCGCCGAACCAGCTCCTCGGTGAGCCGGGCGGTATCCCACTGGCTGAGGGTGGTCTGGGTGGTGATGAGCAGTTTGTCGGCTGTGGCGATGTGCTTTGGGATACCCGGAATATCGGCTTCGGTCTCGACCAGCGCCACCTGTTCGGGCGCCTCGCCGATGACGCCTTCTGGCTCAGGATGTCCCTTCTTGCCGATGTAGATCACCTGATAGCCGCGCGCCACAAAATCACGCACGAGGTCATGCGTCTTGGTGACATCGGGGCAGGTGGCGTCTATCACATGCAGGCCGCGCTCGCGGGCGCGCTGCTTCACCAGCGGGGAGACACCATGCGCGGTGAAGATGACGGTGCCTTCGGTGACCTGTTCGAGGATGGAGGCGCGGTCGGGGCCGTCGAGCGTCGTGACGCCGAGCGACGTCAATTCATCCACAGCGAACCGATTATGCACGATCAGGCCAATGATATAGATGGGTCGCGGCAGCGACGCATCGTGCGCCGCGTTCCGAGCGATGCTCATCGCGTCCACTACGCCGTAGCAGTAGCCGCGAGGCGAGATTTTAATGACATCCATTCCGAGCGCATCACCTTTCGCTTGCCAGCGCGCCACGCAAGCCGCTCGTGACTGGCTTGCGTTTACCCGCTGACCGCCCTGGCGATTAGTACGTGACTGCGAGACGGCTCCCAGCGGCCGTCGTGCGTCGGCGCTCTGTGCGCGACCCTGGCGTCCGCTAGAGCCTGGCGGCAAGAAACAGACGTTCGGCGTCGGACTGATCGAGCCGGACAATCGTAGCGATGAACGACTCGCTGACCTGTTCAGACGAGTCAGTCGCCGCGGTGATAGTCTCGGGCTGGTCAGGTACGCTGAGTGTTCGTTGAGCGTTCGCCGTCGCGACCACTGGCTCCATGTGTCTGCTCCCTCCGCCGCCCGGGTCGCCCCAGGCGGAGCTCGTCGCCCGCACATGATCGCCACTAGGAGACCGCCCTGGCGCGAGGCGTCTCTGATCCTCACGCTGAGAGCGATGCAGTCTCCAGTCTATTGTACCCCAACCTGGGCGATCATGTGGCGATCACGTCAGAATTGTACGCTTTCATCCGGCCACCCTGCCAGTTCGCCGCCTGCCCCCTGCCGGTACGATGGCCCTAGTATAGAGCATTGACCGCGCATTGCACAAGTGGCCTGCGTGGTCGCGCCGCTGATGAGCGAGAAGCGAGGCCGCTAGAGCGCTGGCAAGTCTGCTATACTCAAGGCGCGATGGCGCACTGTGTGATTGGCTGTCCCTCGCAGTGGCGGAGGATTGTATGGCGTTGAATCTGGAAGGCCGCGAGTTGGGCGGCTGTCGGCTCACGCGCGTCGTAGGCGAAGGCGGCATGGGCGAGGTCTACCTCGCCGAGCAACTCAACGCGGGCAACCGGTCGGTGGCCGTCAAAGTCGTGCGCCCGGACGCGCTCTCCGCGCAGGCGGAGGATGTCGAGGACATTCGCGAGCGCTTCAAGCGCGAGGTGAGCCTGGCCGCCAACTTCAACAACCCCCATATCCTCCCGGTCTACTACAGCGGCGCGGAGAAGGACTATCTCTACATCGTGATGCTGTACGCCGAGGAAGGCTCGCTCTCCGACGCCATCCGTGGGCGCTCGCGCCGCAAGCTGAGCCTGCCACTTGAGATCGCCATGACGACCGACATCGTGTCGCAGGTGGCCTCGGCGCTCCAGTATATCCACGATCGCGGCGTCGTCCATCGCGATGTGAAGCCCGGCAACGTGCTGATCCAGATCGAGCCGAACGGCCACTGGCGCATGATGCTGGCCGACTTTGGCGTGGCGCGTGGGCCAGACTCGAATACCGCGCGCACACAGGTGGCTGGCACGTTCACCTACATGGCGCCGGAGCAGTTCGACGGCAAGTTCTCGCCCGCGACCGACCAATATGCGCTGGCGGTGATGACCTATCAACTGCTGGCCGGGCGACCACCGTTCGAAGGCGAGCTGGGCGCGCTGACCCGCGCGCACATGTATGATCCGCCGCCGCCACTGCGCAAGTTCAATTCCGCTGTGCCGCCACAGATGGAGGCGGCGATCATGCGCGGGCTGGCCAAGGACCCCGCGCAACGGTTCCCGAACGTGACTGCCTTCGCACAGGCCCTGGAGGCGGGGGCGGAGGGCGGGACGGCAGCTGAGGCGCCGCCGCCCATCACCGAGCGCGCGACACCCGCGCCAGTCATCGCGCCGCCGTGGCCGGGTGGACCGGAGGCAAAGGCCGCGAAAGCCGCCGCGAAGCCCGCCGCGAAAGCCAACGGCGGGGGCGCGGGCCGTCTGTGGCTGGCGGTGCTGGCGGCGATCGTGCTGCTGACCGCCGTGCTGGGCGGCGGCGCCTACTTCAGCAATCAGCAGCGTCTGGCGGCGGCGCCGACGGAGACCGCGCAGGCGCAGGCGACGCTGACCCAGCAGGCGCAAGCGTCCGTCTCGCCCTCCGCGACGACAGCGACCACGGCGACGACCGGCGCGACCTCGACGCCAAACGGCCCGACCCCGACGACGGCGCCCGCCACACCGCCGCCAGGCGTGGGCAGCCAGGTGTTTACCAGCCCTGCGCCGACCTGTGACGGCCAGGCCACACCCGTATGGACATCTGATGGCGCGAAAGCCTCATGCGTGAGCGCGACGCAGGTTGATCTCGTCTCGCCGACGGCGGGTTCGCTGGCATGCCTCTCAGCCAACAGCGCCGCCCAGAACGACGGCTACCTGCAGACGACGGTTGATCCGCAGAGCGGCAAGGCCGAGGTGGGGGTGCGCCAGGGCGTCGGCAACACGACGACTGGCACGTCATTTAACATCACCGGCTACTATCTGGGTGTGGACAGTAATAGCGCCGCCTATGTGATCTACTCGGTGGATGCTGCTGGCCACTCGACGATTGTGCGGCAGGGGCGGCTGATCGGCGCTCCACCACACCCCTTCACCTTCGGGCTGATGTTCCAGGGGTCGGCCTTGACGCCCTACGTCAACGGGCACGCCTATCCCTCAGTGACCGATACGACGTTCAGCGGCGGCTGGGTCGCCATCTGCACCGACGGCGCCAGCTCCTTCAGCAACGTGCAGCTGTATAACGTCAGCGGGTGAGGTCGCGACTACTTCGAGACGTTGAAGCGGAACTCGATGATGTCGCCGTCGCGCACAACGTAGTCTTTACCTTCCAGGCGTACCTGACCGTGCTCCTTGGCGACCTTCATCGAGCCGCCAGCGGCCATCAGGTCGTCATACGAGATAACCTCGGCGCGGATGAAGCCCTTCTCAAAGTCGGTGTGGATCTTGCCAGCGGCGGTGGGCGCCTTCGAGCCGCGCGTGACGGTCCAGGCGCGCACCTCATCCTCGCCCGCTGTCAGGAACGAGATCAGGTTGAGCGTCGTGTAGCCAACCTGGATGACGCGGTCGGCGCCTAGCGCGGGCAGCCCCAACGAGGCGAGGTATTCCGCCGCGTCCTCGGGCGGCAACTCTTCCAGCTCCGCCTCCAGCCGCGCCGAGACGGCCACCAGCTCCGCGCCGTCGGCCTGCGCGCGTTTCGCCAGCGCCGCCACCTGCGCCAGCTCGCTGCCTTCCTGGGGCTTGGCCGCGCCATCGGCGGATCCAGCCAGCAACGCCGCCGCCGAGGCCAGTGTATCTTCGCTGACGTTAGCGACATACAGCCGCGGCTTGACGGTCAGCAGAAACAGCTCACGCAGGATGGTTTCCTCTGGCGCGCTATAGGTCAACTCTGAAGCGGGACGACCCTCGTTCAGATGCTCGCGCAGCCGCTTGAGGAAGTCCACCTCTTCGGCCAGCTTCTTGTCGCCCGACTTGGCCTTGCGCGCGGTCGTCTCGATGCGCTTGTCCACGGTAGCCAGGTCGGTGATCGCCAGTTCGGCCATCAGGTCGTCGAGGTCGCGCAGCGGATTGACGCTGCCCGCCGGATGCGGCGCCTGCGGGTTATCGAAGCAGCGCAGCACGACCGCCAGCGCGTCGGCGTTGCGAATATGGCCGATGAACTCCGCGGAGAGTCCTTCATGGCGCTCATGCTCGCTTGCCTGGCCGATACCCGCCACATCCACGAACTCGACGGTGGTCGGCACGATCTTGCGCGGGTGGAAGATCTCGGCAAGGCGGTCCAGTCGCGCATCTGGAACCTGCACCACCGCGCGATTCGCCTGAACCGTGCTGGTAGGATAGCCCGAGATTTGCGCTCCAGCGCGGGTCAGCGCATTGAAGAGGGTTGTCTTGCCAGAGAGTGGCAGGCCAATGATGCCCACGGTGAGTGCCATGCAGCGCGCTCCATCACCCGGCGGCAGACGCCAGGCGGTCTATGAATATCGCTCGCGCGGTGAGCGAGCAGCAATCGAAAACGGATCGGAACGCCGCGCGCACGGATGGCGACGCAGCGACGACAGAGTATATCACGCCTGACGTGGTGGCCGCCCTCACTCCAGCCCTCTCCCAGAGGTAGAGAGAGCAACGCAAGGTCATGCGCGGCGGATCACGCTGGCAGGCGCAGCGGCCCGTGGCTCCCCTCTCCCGCACAGCGGGGGAGGGGTTAGGGATGGGGGCGCTACAGATCGCCTACCTCGCTGGGGCGCTGGGCGCCAGGCGATGAGGTATTGGCTACCATCGCGTCTGGCGCGGGCCGCTCGCCATCAGCCATCGGAGCGACCTCCAACAAATTATCGTCTGCGGAAAGTAGCGGCGGCGCTGACGGCTGACTATCCGTTGGGGCAGGCGGATAGGTTCGGCCAGGGTCCTGCGTGGGCGCCGCAGGCGGGGCCATGCCGCTGGCGGCGGCCCAGCGGTTGGCCTGCCAGAAGAGCGACTCTGGCGCGCGCTGCGCGCCATTAGACGCGCCGTTGACAGGCGATGAGCCGCCATCCAGCGGTTGCAGGCGGGCTGGCGTCAGGCCAGCCGTCGGCGCCGGTGCGCGCCAGTGACTGCTAGCGGGATCATCGCCGCGCGTCTCGCGCGGGCTGGGAGTGGCGCGCAGTTCGCCCTTCTGGATGGCGATGGCGTGTGTCACCTCGGCGATGGCAGCCTTGAGGTCGGGGCGCACCTCGATGTTCGCATCGGGGATTCGATCCCAGATGCGATGCGCGTCCTCGATGTCGCCATCGCGATAGCAGAGATAGCCCAGCAGCGCGCGCGCATCGAAAACGCTCAGCCGCTGCCAGAGCAGCAGCTTCTCTGACGGCTCGCGCAGCGCCTGCTCGGTGATGTTGGCGATATCAATGCGCCGGTAGAGCGGCATGCCAGCCAGGCGGAACGGCGCGCCGTGGCAGAGGATCAGGCGGCGGGGAGCC